>JBDSZF010000317.1:0-14720 GCA_039925285.1 Polaromonas sp. | reverse complement strand
CAGGAAGCCTATCTGGGAGCGCCGGTGGCTGACGGTCAGGGGCGCTGAACATGCTGAAAATCACCGATCTCCACGCCTTTTACGGTAAAAGCCATGTCCTGCATGGCGTTTCATTTGACGTCCAGCCCGGCGAGATCGTCGCCTTGCTGGGCCGCAACGGCTCGGGCCGCTCGACCACCGCCCAAGCCATCATGGGGCTGGTCGATTGCCGCGGTTCCATTCTGTGGAAGCAGTCAGAAATTCTGGGCAAGAAGGCCTACCAGATCGCGCATCTGGGCCTGGGCTATGTGCCCGAAACCCGCGATGTTTTCCCGAAGCTCAGCGTGCACCAGAATTTGCTGCTTGGCCAGAAAGGCTCCGGCAAGGGCTCGCGCTGGTCTTTCAACGACATGTACACCCTGTTCCCCGCGTTGCGCGAGCGCCAGCACACAGAGGCCGGCGTTCTGTCGGGCGGCGAACAGCAGATGCTGACCTTGTGCCGCACGCTGATGGGCGACCCCGACCTCATCATCATCGACGAGCCGACCGAGGGCCTGGCGCCCAAGCTCGTCGAACTGGTCGGCCAGTATTTGCAAACCCTCAAGGCCAAAGGCATCTCGGTACTGCTGATTGAGCAGAAGCTGACGATTGCGATGGCCATTTCCGACCGGGTGCTGGTGATGGGCCACGGCCGCATCGTGTTTGACGGTACGCCCGACAGCCTGCGGGCCGATGCCGGCACGCGAAAAGAATGGCTGGAAATCTGAATCTTCAACACTGAAATATCAAACCAGGAAAGAAACCTCCATGAGCACTGTCTACGAAGTTCACGGCGCCGGTAGCGCTCATCACGCTGAGCAATCCGCCGGTCAACGGCCTGGGTTACGCGACCCGCGTGAGCCTTGCGGACAAGCTAACGAAGCAGGTCACGGTCAGCCAGGACGAAGGCAGCCGTGCCGGCACAACGAAGGAAGGCATCAGCGGTCTGCGCTCCGCCGTTCCCGGTGGCTTGGTCACTGCCGGCAATGCCAGCCAGTTTTCGGATGGTGGTGGCGCTGTCGTGGTGATGGACGAAAAAGTCGCCGAGCGCAAGGGTCTGGCACCGCTGGGCCGCTTCCTCGGCTTTGCCGTGGCCGGCTGCGAGCCTGATGAAATGGGTATCGGTCCGGTGTTGGCGATTCCCAAGGTGCTGGCCAGGCTGGGCTTGACCGTGGGCGACATTGACCTGTGGGAACTCAACGAAGCCTTTGCCGTGCAGGTGCTGTACTGTGCCGACAAGCAGGGCCTTCCGATGGACCGGCTCAACGTCAATGGTGGCGCAATTGCGGTCGGCCATCCTTATGGTGTCACCGGCCAGCGCCTGACCGGCCACGCGCTGATCGAAGGCAAGCGGTGCTGCGCCAGGCGCGTCTGCGTCACCAATGTGCATTGGCGGCGGAATGGGTGCTGCGGGCGTGTTTTAAGTTCTATAGGCCCGCGGGCCAATAAAAACAGGCAGGCTCATGCAAAATCTTGGCATGAGCCTGCGTCTTGGGCCTGTGGGGGGCGGACTCGCTGCTGTCGTGGGTTTTAGAGCAGAATCGCCCTGACTGGCAACAGCCCGCACTCCCCCCATGTACCTCGTATTTGTTTCCTTGAAGTTCTTGCTGGTCAGGGTGATTCCGCTGTAGTCCTAATCCATGTCCGCTCCGGAATCAAGACCGGCCCCTGAGCCATTGCCACGTTACGCTGTCCCATCAACCAACCATTGAAATTCCAATCAGTCATGAACTTCGGCGCAGAAATTCCCTTTGTCTCCCACCTCGGCTTCACCCTGGAATTGTTTGAGGGCGGCGAATCAGCCCTTGGCTACACGCCCCGGCCAGAGCACCTCAATTCCTTTGCTGTCACGCACGGCGGCGCCGTCATGACGCTGATGGACGTGACCATGGCGGTGGCGGCGCGCAGTGTGCAAAAAGACATGGGCGTGGTCACCATCGAGATGAAAACCAGCTTCATGCGGCCAGCTCCCGGCAACGGCAGCCCACTCACCGCCAGGGGCCGGCTGATACACCGCAGCATATCGCTGGCTTTTACCGAAGCCACGCTTTATGACGCGCAGGGTCAGGCTTGCGCTCACGCGACCGGAACGTTTAAATATGTCAGGCGGCAGGCAGGCGAAGCCGGCCCTGCACATTCGCCCCATGCGCCTGCCAGCCCTATCTCAACCGACTGAAACCGGGTTTGCCGGGTCAAAAATTTTTCAACATCATTCAAGGACGATACCGATGCCCGTTAATCAGCAAATTCTGCTCGACAGCCGACCCGTCGGTGAAGCTGTGGCGAGCAACTTCAAACTGGTGAGCAGCGAAACGCCGGCCTTGCAGGACGGCCAGGTGCTGGTGCGCCATCACTTCTTGAGCCTGGACCCCTACATGCGCGGCCGCATGAGCGACGCCAAGAGCTACGCCGCGCCGCAGCCGCTCGGGCAGGTGATGCAAGGCGGCACGGTCGGCGAAGTGCTTGAAAGCTGTTCGCCCCAGTTCGAGCCTGGCGACACGGTGGCCGGCATGGGCGGCTGGCAGCAATACAGCGTGGTGAACGGCTCCGAGCCTGGCGCGCTCCGCAAGGTCGACACCACCCATGTGCCGCTGTCCTACTACCTGGGCGCAGTCGGCATGCCGGGCGTCACGGCCTGGTATGGACTGGTCAAGATCATTGAACCCAAAGCCGGTGAGACGATGCTCGTCAGTGCCGCCAGCGGTGCCGTGGGCAGTGCCTTCGCGGCGCTGGCCAAGGCGCGCGGCTGCCGCGTCGTCGGCATTGCCGGCGGCCCTGAGAAATGCCGGTACGCCGTCGAAGAACTTGGCTTTGACGCCTGCATCGACTACAAGCCGCACCAGGATGCAGAATCGCTGTCGAAAGCGCTGAAACAGGCTTGCCCCGACGGCATTGACGGCTATTTTGAAAATGTCGGTGGCATGGTGCTTGATGCGGTACTGCTGCGCATGAATGCGTTCGGCCGGATTGCCGTGTGCGGCATGATTGCCGGCTACGACGGCCAGCCGCTGCCGCTGACCTATCCGGCGCTGATCCTGATCAACCGGCTCAAGGTGCAGGGCTTTATCGTCAGTGAGCATATGGACATCTGGCCCGAAGCGCTGAAGGAACTCGGCAGGCTGGTGGCCGCTGGCAAGCTCAGGCCGCGCGAATCCGTCGCGCAGGGCCTGGAAGCAGCGCCTGAAGCCTTTCTGGGCCTGCTCAAGGGCAGGAACTTCGGCAAGCAACTGGTCAAGCTGATTTAAATACTGTCGCCAGCGCAAGCGGCGGCTGATGCAGCCACAGAAAAAAGGAGAGCGCGATGGACATCACCCATGAGGTTTCCAATCAGCCCGCGCCGCTGGTCAACTACAACCTGTTTGCGTCCAACCGGCCCTTGCAGGACGCGCTCAAGTTCAATGCGCCGGGGCTGGACACGGCTGAACTCATGCAGCTGGGCGCCAGGCTGGGTACGGCCGAGATGCAGGCGCATGCCCGGCTCGCCAATGTGCATACGCCAGAGCTGCATACCCACGACCGCTTCGGCCGGCGCCTTGACCAGGTCGAGTTTCACCCGAGCTACCATGCGCTGATGTCGGAGGCGGTCGGCGCTGGCCTGCATGGCACGCCATGGGCGGAACAGGCTCCCACGCTTGTCGCTTCGCGTGCTGCGCTGCCCCCCGAGGGGGCTGTTTCGGCTGGCCCGGAGCCGGTACGTCCTGGCCCGTCGCCGCATGTCCAGCGTGCTGCAGGCTTCATGCTGTTTACCGAACTGGAGCCCTCCAGCCTGTGCCCGATTTCGATGACCTACGCTGTCACGCCGGCGCTGCGCAGCAATGCGGCCATTTATGCCGACTGGGCGCCCAGGCTCACCAGCCGTCACTACGACCCGGCGCTCAAACTCTGGCGCGACAAGCCTGGCGTCACCATGGGCATGGGAATGACCGAAAAGCAGGGCGGCTCGGACGTGCGCGCCAACACCACGCAAGCCGTGGCCGATGGAACCGACGCCTGGGGCCAGCGCTTTGTCGTGACCGGCCACAAATGGTTCTTTTCGGCGCCGATGTGCGACGCCTTCCTGATCCTGGCGCAGACGTCCTCCGGCCTGTCTTGTCTGTTCCTGCCGCGCGTGCTGCCTGACGGCTCGCTGAATCCGGTTCACATCCAGCGCCTGAAGGACAAGCTGGGCAACAAGGCCAATGCCAGTTCCGAAGTCGAGTTCAGCGGTGCTGGGGCCTGGCTGGTCGGCGAAGAAGGCCGCGGCGTGCCGCAGATTCTGGCCATGGGCACGATGACGCGGCTCGACTGCGCGCTGGGCAGCAGCGGGCTGATGCGCCAGTCGCTCAGCATTGCGCTGAACCATACCGCCCAGCGCCAGGCCTTTGGCAAGCCGCTCATCGCTCAGCCGCTGATGCGCAACGTGCTGGCCGATCTTGCTCTCGAAAGTGAAGCTGCCTGCGCACTGTCCATGAGGCTGGCGAGGTGTTTTGATCATCCGGACCAGGCGCACGAGCAGGCCCTGTCGCGACTGCTCACGCCGGTGGCCAAGTTCTGGATCTGCAAACGCGGCAGTCAGTTTGCCCAAGAGGCCATGGAATGCCTGGGTGGCAACGGTTATGTGGAGGAGGGCGGCGAAGGCATCATGGCGCGCATTTACCGCGAAATGCCGGTCAATTCGATCTGGGAAGGCGCGGGCAACATCATGGCGCTGGACCTGTTGCGCGCCTTGCGCAAGCAGGGCGCCGTGGCCACGCTGGTTCAGGAACTGTCTGCTGCCAAAGGCGCTCATCCGGTGCTCGACCGGCTTGCTGCGGTACTGCCTTTGCGCATCCAGGACATGGCGTCTGAACTGCAAGCCCGGCGACTTGCGCAGGATGTGGCGCTGGCCTTGCAAGCCGCGCTGCTGTGCCAGAGCGTCCCGGGCGCGGTGGTCGAGGCGTTCTGTGATTCACGCCTTGCCGGAAACTGGGGTCAGACCTTTGGGACCCTCGCAGCCGGGACTGATTTCGCCAGCATCATTGACCGGGCCATGCCCTGCTGATTCCCATCATTCGAACCTCCAGGAGCCTCTCATGACCATGCCTGCGACCCTGATTCTTCACCATTACCCGAGCTCGCCCTTTGCCGAGAAAACCCGGCTGATGCTGGGCTATAAAAACATTCCGTGGAAGTCAGTGGTCATTCCGATGATCAGTCCCAAGCCTGACGTTGTGGCGCTCACTGGGGGCTACCGCAAGACGCCAGTACTGCAGATTGGCGCCGACATTTACTGCGACACGGTGCTGATCGCTGACGTGCTGGAGCACCTTCAGCATCTGCCCACGCTCTATCCCGAACCCAGCAAAGGCATGGCGCGTATTCTCGCGCAATGGGCAGACACCACCTTGTTTGGGACCGCCATGGCGTTCAATATGCAGCCCAGGGGCCTGGCCCAGCTATTCGACCATGCGCCGCCCGATGCCGCCAAAGTGTTTGTGCAAGACCGCAAGGCCATGAGCCACGGCATGGCGCGCCAGCGCCCCCAGGATGCCGCCGCGGCCTACCGGTCTTATTTGCGCCGCCTGTCCGACATGCTCGATGACCGGCCCTTCATGCTGGGCGATGTGCCGTGCATTGCCGACTTTGCGATGTACCACCCGCTGTGGTTCACTCGGGTACGCACCTCGGTGCTGGCCGACATACTGAACGCCACGCCTGCCGTGCTGGACTGGATGGACCGCATGGCTGCCATTGGCCACGGTGCGATGGAAAGGTTCAGTGCCCAGGGGGCCATTGAGGTCGCCGCAGCATCAACGCCTGCTGACCTGCATGACGATATTTTCCAGGATGAGCATGGCATTGCGCTGGGCAGTCAGGTCGTGGTCTGCGCCGAAAGCTTCGGGCCCGAACCGACCGAAGGCGAGCTGGTGGCCGCCACCCGGATGCATTACACGCTGCGCCGCACCGATGAGCGCGCTGGCCTGGTGCATGTGCATTTCCCGCGTATCGGCTATTCGCTCAAGCCAGCCCGCGTGGCATGAGCGGCATCGAATGGCGTTACCTGGCCTTTGATGAATTGACCGTCGCCGAGCTTTATGCCGTGCTGCAGTTGCGCAGCGAGGTTTTCGTGGTCGAGCAAGCCTGCATTTTTCAGGACATCGATGGCGCAGATGCCCAAGCCATGCATTTGCTGGGCACTTTGCAAGGCGCTCTGGTGGCCTATGCGCGCTGTTTTCCAGCCGGTATCCAGTTTGCCGAAGCCAGCATCGGCCGCGTTGTCGCGCGCCCTTGCGTCCGTGGCAGCGGAGTGGGCCATGCCCTTGTAGAAAAAGCCGTTGCCAGTCTGTTGCAGCGATCGGGTACGCAAGTCATCAGGATTGGCGCGCAGGCCCACCTCGAAGCTTTTTACCGTCAGCATGGTTTTGAAAAAGCCGGACCGCTGTACCTCGAGGATGGCATCGCCCATATTGAAATGTTGCGCCCGGCGGTCAATTCAGGGAGGTAGGGGTGACCACGGATTTCAAAGGCAACGCCGCCGTGCTGGCAGTTGCCGGTTCGGGCTCTGGACTGTGGAGGCTGCGCTGAGGGCAGCCTTCATCGGCTCCTAACGCTAACGTTGGGAACCCAGGCCCACAATCACGACCATGCAGACCATCAGCATCAGGCCAATTGATAGCCGCAGGCGCAGTCGACGTTTCAGGCGGGCCCTGTGATCGCAGTAATCCCGGTAGTCCCGGTTGTCCCAATTGAGGCGGCGGATGAGAAAAAACATAGGACTCCCTTATCCATGAGTTTTTGATGCCTTCCGTGCGTAGCGCGATGGGAGCCAAACTCCAATACCGCGCTGCACCTGCTTTGCCTGAGTCCACTTTCGCTAATGCAACACTTATTATCAATCCCTTCAATGGGGTACTTCATCAGGGTTGCTGTGAATTGAGTTTTAAGCCCATCCGCAAGATGAAGCGTCGAAAAAATAGTAACTGCTCTACAGTCTGGTTGACGCTGTGTGTTTCTGTTAATATAGTAGCAATATGTAACTAAACGTCATGATTGTAGGTTTTTATTCGATTTTTCGTATCAATATGACTTTTGGTGTAAATGTGAGAGCTTAATGAGTAACAAATTTCTATCCTGATTGCACATTAAGTCAGTAAACTTTCAGAAAAATATCTCAGGATTGAAATATCTTCTGGAAACCAAAGCCAGGAAGGGCTATATGGAAATTCATAAAAAATCTGAGAAGGAGCCAGACTTTTTGACACAAAGCGGCTCGATGACGATGCGTCAGCATCCGGCTCCACTTAGTGGCCTGCCTTCCATGTGGCCGGAATTCCTGACGGGCCAGGTGGAGCAGCCGGTTCGTGTCCTGCTGATTGATGACGACCCTCACATGAGTCGCGTTATCGCGAACGAATTGCTGGGGGATTTACGGATAAATCTGTTGGGGCAAGGCAGCAGCGTGAAAGACGGACGTCGGCTGATCAGCCAGAATGAGTTTGACGTGATGCTGGTGGACCTGAATCTGGGCGACGGCACCGGTTTTGAACTGATTGAATACATGAAAACCGTTCGTCCCATCGCTGAGGCGGTCGTCATCTCTGCAATGGAAGATGAGCAGCATGCCTTGCATGCCTTTGAACTTGGCGCCACCGGTTACCTGGTGAAAAACTCCTGGTTTGGCAACTTTCCGCAAGCCGTCCTGCAGGTGGTCAATGGCGGAGCTTCCATCACGCCCAACCTGGCACGCAGACTGCTCAACAAGTTCGAGCATCCCCAGGCTAATGGAAACACTCTGTCCGAGAATAAAGGCAAGGACAAGCTGTCCGAGCGCGAGAAGGAAGTGCTCAAACTGGTCGCCTCTGGCTATACCAGCACTGAAATTGGCTCGCGTTTGGTCATCAGCGGCCAGACCGTCAACACGCACATCAAGAACATCTACCGCAAACTCAACGTTCGTACACGCGCGCAAGCGGTAAGTTTTGCGACAAATCGCGGGCTTTTTTAAAAACTCATTGCTCGTGTTACTCAACGCTTGTCCAGGCATGCCGCAGCGCGCGGGTGGCCGGCAGCAAGGTGTAGTCACACTGACAAATTTCAGCGAAGACTATGTCCGCAGGCTGCCGCGCCATGGTGTAAAACGCGCTTGATTTGTGTCATCTGTGCCAGCCATGTGTCGGTGCTGCGTTCGCCCGAGTTTTTCCTGCAGGCGCAGGAACTGGCGGCAGAATTCTCCAGGCAAGCAGCAAATCTGCTTTAGCCACCTTTAATAGTTTCGCCTCCCCTCTTTTTCGGTTACAAGTTGCCATGATGTTAAAACCCTTACGCAAACTACTTCCTGCTGTGCTGATCACCGCCAGTCTCTTCCTGGCTGGGTGTAACGATGCTCCAGGCACTGGGGCAACCGAGAAAGCCGGAAAATCCGCGACCACTCCCGTCTCCATGTCCGAAATGGCTGAGCAAGCCACCGGTTTTACGGCAGGCTCGCAAATGAGTGCGCGAACGGTTTATGTTTTCTTTGATGCCCAGTGCCCCCATTGCGGCGCACTCTGGAATGCCGCCAAACCGCTGAGGTCCCAGGCCAGGTTTGTCTGGATTCCGGTCGGCATCATCAATGCGTCCAGCACTGCGCAAGGTGCCACTTTGCTGGCTGCCGCGGATCCGGTGGCTGCGATGGATGAACACGAAACGTCGTTGCTGGCAAAGCAGGGTGGCATCAGCGCCGCAGCCAACCTGGACGCGCAGAAGGCATCCGTTGCAAAAAATACGGAACTGATGACCCGTTTTGGCTTTGCCTCCATTCCGACGATTGTTGGAACGCACGCGCAAACCGGCGCGCTGGTAACCCAGGAAGGCTCCATGCCGACCGCAGCGCTTGCAAACTTGCTGGGATTGCAAGTGCCTGCTTCGCCTGCGAACTAAGGCCTGGCCGCGCTTAAAAAAGAACGCGGCTTCGAATAGTCCCCGGAACATCAGCCAGTTTGGCCAGCGCCATATCGGAGTAGGCCGCATCAATGTCAATCACTACATAACCGATGGCTTCATTGGTCTGCAAGTACTGCGAAGCGATGTTGATGTGGTTGTCTGAAAACACCCGGTTGATTTCCGACAGTACGCCCGGCACGTTGCGGTGAATGTGCAGTAGCCGGTGCTTGCCCGGGTGGGCTGGCAGCGCCACTTCAGGGAAATTGACCGAGGAGGTTGAGGTACCGTTGTCACTATATTTCACCAGTTTTTCTGCCACCTCGATGCCAATGTTGGCCTGGGCTTCCATGGTCGAGCCGCCAACATGCGGCGTCAAAATCACGTTGTCCAGCCCGCGCAGGGGTGACTCGAACATGTCCTTGTTGCTGCGTGGCTCGACTGGGAACACGTCAATCGCGGCACCAAGCAGTTTTTTCTGGCGCAGGGCTTCAGCCAGCGGCTCAATCTCGACCACCGTGCCGCGTGAGGCATTAATCAGCACGCTGCCAGGCTTCATGGCTGCAATCTCTTTGGCGCCAATCATCCATTGTGTTGCCTGGGTTTCGGGTACATGCAGGGTGACCACATCAGACTGCGCCAGCAAATCGTTGAGTTGGGCGGCCTGCTGCGCATTGCCCAGCGGCAGTTTGGTGACGACATCAAAAAACACCACCCGCATGCCCAGTCCTTCGGCCAGCACTGAGAGTTGGGTTCCGATAGAGCCGTAACCGATGATGCCCAATGTCTTGCCGCGAATTTCATAGGCGTTCTCGGCCGACTTGAGCCAGCCACCCCGATGTGCTACGGCACTTTTCTCGGGGATGCCGCGCAGCAGCAAGATCGCCTCGGCCAATACCAGCTCAGCGACAGAACGGGTATTGGAGAACGGTGCGTTGAATACGGCAATGCCGCGCTCGCGTGCCGCCTGCAGGTCCACCTGGTTCGTACCTATGCAAAAGCAGCCGACAGCAGCCAGTTTGGAGGCGTGGGCAAATACGTCAGCAGTGAGTTGCGTGCGTGAGCGGATGCCGACAAAATGCGCGTCCGCGATTTTTCGCTTCAGTTCATCGTCAGGCAATGCGCCGGGCAGGCTTTCAATTTGGGTATAGCCCGCAGCCTTCAGGACATCGACCGCCGAAGGGTGAATGCCTTCCAGCAGGAGGAATTTGATTTTGTTCTTATCGGTCGAGGTTTTGGTCATGGAAGTTTCCGAGTCAGTAGTGGTTCCGGGTGCCAGTATGGATGAACGCGCAAACTCCAGGTGGCTTGCATGCGCTTGACCCTGATGATTGTCGGTTTGCTCGCCTGGAGTCACCAACAGGCTGATGCCGCAGGGCCTTTCGCCTGGACGAAAGAGGAGAGTCCTGGTTTTGTAAACTTTCTGACTCCTCATTCTTCATGGAACCGAAGGAAAAACTTTCAAGAAAGTATTGGCTGTTTCAAAAACTTAAAAAATGACGCTATAATTTGAGGCTAGATTCCTCAATAGCTCAGTTGGTAGAGCGCCGGACTGTTAATCCGTAGGTCCCTGGTTCGAGCCCAGGTTGAGGAGCCAGGAACAAAAAACGATTCAAGCACCTAGGTCAAAAGCCTAGGTGCTTTTTTCATTTGTGGACTGCTCTATTTTACCTCTGTGGGTTCTGCATGGGTTCGGATGGAGATTCGAGATGGTCAAGCAGATTCCCTTTGGGCTTTGATGACCACGTCACCTGGCCAGTGGGCGTTGCCCTGGGGGGCGATGGCTTGGACCACTGGTCACCCCGCTAAACTGAAACACATGCAATTACCGAAAGAAAAAAATGTTTGATAAAAGCGGCCATTGGATTCACCTTGAAACGTTCGATGATTTTGACAACGGCCTGTCCGACCTGATTGACCTCTGGTCCAGTACATCGAAGACGGCAACCAAAGCCGTCAAAGAATCAGCACTGGCTCATTTCAAAGAAGACTTGGAAGCTGCGGTACTCAAATGGATCGACAACAAAGCCAAGTCCAAAAAATACGCTTCCATTGGTGAAGAGTTGGCTGAGTTTGAAGAAGTACTGAAGGAAGGCTCGGACCTTGCCCCTGAAGCCGACAGCAACACCCCTGCGGCGCCTGCCAAGGCGAAGAAGAAGGAGTGAGCATCCCTATAAAACAAAGGCGTGCACGAAAGTGCAGGCCTTTCGTATTTTCAACTCTGCCAGGATTGTGAAAAAGTGATTACATTGTTGCCAGTTCCTTGCTTCAACAGGCAACAAAAAACCCACGCGCGGCGGGCTTTGATTTCCTTTGGCTTTGCCTTATGGGCGCGTGATTTGGGGCCTCTCTGGAACCGTATCCCAGACCATGTCAGGCAACCATCTCGGTTTCAATTTCTGCTGCAGGGGCTGAGGTTCTGATCAGGTGATCAAAAGCGCTGAGTGCGGCCTTTGCGCCATCGCCGGCTGCGACGATGATTTGCTTGAAGGGGACCGTCGTCGCATCGCCCGCTGCAAACACGCCCGGCACCGATGTCTGGCCCCTGGCATCAACCACGATTTCGCCATGCTTTGACAACTCGACCGTGCCTTTGAGCCAGTCGGTATTGGGCACCAGGCCGATTTGGATGAACACGCCTTCAAGGTGTATGGTGCGGCTTTCGCCCGTCGTGCGGTCCTTGTAGGTCAAGCCGTTGACCTTTTGGTCATTGCCGGTGATTTCAGTGGTCTGGGCATGGGTAAACACCGTCACGTTCGGCAGGCTGTGCAGCTTGCGCTGCAGAACGGCGTCAGCGCGCAGCGCGGTATCAAACTCAATCAGGGCGACGTGAGCGACGATGCCGGCCAGGTCAATCGCCGCTTCCACGCCCGAGTTGCCGCCGCCAATCACCGCCACGCGCTTGCCCTTGAACAGCGGTCCGTCGCAATGCGGGCAGTAGGCCACGCCCTTGTTCTTGTATTCCTGCTCGCCGGGAACGTTGATGTTGCGCCAGCGCGCGCCGGTGGACAGGATCACGGTCTTGCTCTTGAGCGTGGCGCCGCTTTCGAGCGCAATCTCGATCAGGCCCGAGCCGGTCGGGGCTAGCGCCCTGGCGCGCTGCAGGTTCATGATGTCCACGTCGTAGGCGCGAACATGTTGCTCCAGTGCCAGCGCAAACTGCGGTCCGTTGGTTTCCTTGACGGAGATGAAGTTTTCAATGCCCATCGTGTCGAGCACCTGGCCGCCAAAGCGCTCGCAGGCAATGCCGGTTCGAATGCCTTTGCGCGCCGCATAGACCGCCGCCGCAGCGCCGGCCGGGCCGCCGCCGACGATCAGCACGTCGAAGGCCTCTTTGGCGGCGATTTTCCGGGCTTCGCGCTCCACGCCGCTGGTGTCGATCTTGGCCAGGATTTCCTCCAGGCTCATGCGGCCCTGACTGAACTCGGCGCCGTTGAGGAAGACGGTCGGCACGGCCATGATCTGGCGTTCCTTGACTTCGTCCTGGAACAGCGCGCCGTCGATCATAGTGGTGGTGATGCGCGGGTTTTGCACCGTCATCAGGTTCAGCGCCTGCACTACGTCGGGGCAGCTGTGGCAGCTCAGCGAGACATAGATTTCAAAGTTGAAGTCGCCGTCCAGTGCACGAATCTGCTCCAGAACGGCTTCGTCCACCTTGGGCGGGTAGCCGCCAATTTGCAGCAAGGCCAGGATCAGCGACGTGAACTCATGACCCATCGGCAGGCCGGCAAAGCGCGGACCGTGGATTTCGCCTGGACGATTGACCGAGAACGAGGGCTTGCGCTGCGTGTCGTCGCGGTTTTCGGTGACCTTGACCAGGGCCGACGATTCGGCAATGTCTTTCAGCAGTGACTGCAATTCGCCCGACGCCTTGCTGTCGTCGAGCGAGGCAACGATTTCGATCGGTTGCGTGGCGCGTTCGAGGTAACTTTTCAATTGGGCTTTGGTGGCGGCGTCGAGCATGCTGGACTCACATTCTGTAGAAAAAAGGAACAAAAAAGCCCGGGGCCAAGGTAGCGCCCGGGCTTTGGCTCGGGAGGCGTTTAGATCTTGCCGACGAGGTCGAACGATGGCTTCAGGGTGGCAGAGCCTTCTTCCCACTTGGCGGGGCAGACTTCACCGGGGTGAGCGGCCACGTACTGGGCGGCCTTGACCTTGCGCAGCAGTTCGGTCGCGTTGCGGCCGATGCCTTCGGCGGTCACTTCGACGGCCTGGATGATGCCTTGGGGGTCAACGATGAAGGTGCCGCGGTCAGCCAGGCCAACGCCTTCGCGCATGTTGTCGAAATTGTTGGTGATTTTGCCGGACGGGTCGCCGATCATCGCGTACTGGATCTTGCCGATGGTTGGCGAGCTGTCGTGCCAGGCTTTGTGCGTGAAGTGGGTGTCGGTGGACACGGAGTAGATTTCCACGCCCATCTTCTGGAATTCAGCGTAGTGGTCAGCCACGTCGCCCAGTTCGGTCGGGCACACGAAGGTGAAATCGGCAGGGTAGAAAAAGAACACCGACCATTTGCCCTTGACATCGGCGTCAGACACTTCGATGAACTTGCCGGCCTTGTAGGCGCTGGCGTTGAAAGGCTTGATTTCGGTATTGATCACGGACATGGAGTTTCCTTTACAGGGTGGTTGAAAATTGGAGCGAGCTGATAGTATATGTCTCTTAAATGAATAAGTTAAATAGCCATACGCTATTAGTTGAATTGGGATTGCCTATTTTCCTTATGGCGGGCGGTGAGTCGCTGCGTGGCGCGCCAGGGTAAATCAATTCAATACTCCAGCCGCTCCGGCCGGATTTCCTGCAGGATCGTGGTCGCTATTTCTTCGATGGACTTGGTGGTGGTTGACAGCCAGCGAATGCCTTCACGGCGCATCATGGCTTCGGCCTCATGGATTTCATGGCGGCAATTGGCCAGGCTGGCGTAGGTCGAGTTGGGTCGTCGCTCGTTGCGGATCTGGCTCAGGCGCTCCGGGTCAATCGTCAGGCCAAAGATTTTTTTCCGGTGTGGCACCAATGCTGGCGGCAGTTGCCGGCGCTCAAAATCTTCGGGTATCAAGGGGTAATTGGATGCCTTGAGGCCGTACTGCATGGCCAGGTACAGCGTGGTGGGCGTTTTACCGCTGCGGCTGACGCCCACCAGAATCACATCCGAGCCTGCCAGGTCGCGGTGGCTCTGGCCGTCGTCATGCGCCAGCGAAAAATTGATCGCCTCGATCCGGTCGTCGTAGGCCTTGCTTTTGGAGGCATCCGAAAATCGGCCGACCCGGTGGTTGGACTTGAGCCCGAGTTCGCTTTCAAGTGGCGCTACAAACATGCCAAACATGTCGAGCAGCATGCCATTGCAGTGGGTTTTGATGACCGCCAGGATGTTCATGTTCACCAGCGTCGTGAAAACGATAGGGCGCTTGCCTTCCAGCTCGCCGGTGTGATTGATATGCCGGATCGCCTGATGGGCTTTGTCCACGGTGTCAATGAACGGCAGGCGAACATGGCGCGGATTGATCTCAAACTGAGCCAGGATGGCGTTGCCAAAGGTCTCGGCGGTAATGCCGGTGCCGTCGGAGATAAAGAATACGGTGCGATTGGACATGGTGGTCGGTTGAGTCAAGTGGAAGGCCAGGATGGGGGCGCCGGGCGACAGCCCTCTACAATCGAGCCAATTATCCAGTTTGTGATCCCATGCGCCTTATCAACCCCCTAAAAGAACAACAAGGTTGACGCCGCAATGGGTCGATAGTGCCGATTTTTAAACCTCCCGGAGTATTTTTATGTCCAACCTGTTTGAATCGACCGACCTGGTCGTCCCGTTCGAAAACCTGAGAATG
>JBDSZF010000316.1:0-8803 GCA_039925285.1 Polaromonas sp. | reverse complement strand
ACCGATTCGTTCATCTCGGCCGCTTCCTTCCAGGAAACCACCCGTGTGCTCACCGAGGCTGCCATCATGGGCAAGCGCGACGAGTTGCGTGGTCTGAAAGAAAACGTGATCGTCGGCCGCCTGATTCCTGCCGGTACCGGCATGGCCTACCACGAAGCCCGCAAGGCCAAGGACCTGATGGACGACTCCGAGCGCCGTGCCATCGCCGAAGCCGAAGCCGCCGAGCTGGAAGCTTCGCAGGTTGAAACGACGGATGAGAATGCCCAGGCCGAATAAGCCCGGCAAATCCAAGGCGCCCTGAAAAGCGCCAGGCCCTGCACCCCTTAAAAGGTGCGGGGCTTTTTTTTGCCGCCTGTAACGGCTGCTTTTCCAGCCGGCTGGCTTGTCGATGCGGCCAGAATCCAGTTAATCTCGTTGCATTCTTCTGCAACGTAGCCCCCAAATGCATGCGCTCAAGTCCGTGACCACCTGCTTCAAGGAGTTTCATGTCCCTGCAAACGATCGTTTCCATCACCTTCCTGGCCATGCTCATGTTCTGGGCGGTGGGCGCCTACAACCGGCTGGTGCGGCTTAAAAACGTGATGGCCAATGCGTTTGGCCAGATTGATGTCCAGCTCAAGCGCCGCTATGACCTGATTCCCAACCTGGTGGAGGTCGCCAGAAAATACTTGCAGCATGAGCAGGATACGCTGGCGGCGGTGATTGCGGCGCGCAACCAGGCCCGCAGCGCCAGCGACAGGGTAGCAAGCCGCCCCGGCAAGACCGACGCCGTCATCGCGCTGGCGGCAGCCGAGCAGACGCTGGACGGCAGCTTGGGCCGGCTGTTTGCACTGGCCGAGGCCTATCCCGAGCTGAAGGCAGACCAGAGCATCCACGAACTCAGCGAAGAGCTCACCAGCACCGAAAACAAGATCGGCTTTGCGCGCCAGGCCTATAACGATGCCGTGCTGGACTACCACACTGCGCAGGGGCAGTTCCCGGCCCTGCTGATTGCCCGTGTTTTCGGTTTTGCGCCGTCGGCGATGCTTCGCGCCACCGAGAGCGCCGTGGAGCGTCAGGCTGTGCGCATCCAGATGTAGTCATGACCCCCACGCTTGCCACTTCGTGTGCTGCGCTGCCCCCCGAGGGGGCTGATTTTCCCAGGGGCGGCCCGTCGGAAAATTGCTTTGCAGCGCATGGTTTCATCGACCATGCGGTTTTTTGAAGCCCAGGATCAGGCGCGGGCGCAAACCCTGCGGCTGCTGCTGTTGTTTGGCCTGGCGGTCATCGCCCTGGTGCTGGCCGTCAACGCCACGCTGGCGTTGACCTGGCGCTTGCTCTCGCCCGAGTGGATGGGCTATCCGGCGTATTTTTTCAGCGTCAATACGGGCGTGACGCTGCTGTTTGTGCTGGGCGGATGGTGGCTGGAAACCTCGGTGCTCGACGGCGGCGGTGAAAAGCTGGCGCGCCAGGCCGGCGCCCGCGAAGCCTGGCCGGCCAGCCGCGAGCTTGAGCGCCGGCTGTGCAACAGCGTGCAGGAGCTGGCCATTGCCGCCAGCATGAGGCCGCCGCAGGTCATGGTGTTGCCGTGCGTCGAAAGCATCAATGCCTTTGCGGCGGGCTGGGATGAGATGGACGCCGTGGTCGCCGTGACCCAGGGCGCCCTCGACGGCCTGAACCGCGATGAGTTGCAGGGCTTGCTGGCCCATGAATTCAGCCATCTGCGCGAAGGCGACACCCGCCTGAACATGCGGCTGGCGGGCATGGTGTTCGGTCTTGAGATGCTCTTCAACCTGGGCCGCAGCATGTGCGAGGCGGATGAGTACGGACGCCGCTCCTTGCTGGCGCTGCCAGGCCTGGCCATCATGACGACCGGCTCGCTCGGCTGGCTGGCCGGCCGGGCACTGAAGGCGGCCGTGTCGCGCCAGCGCGAATTCCTGGCCGATGCGCGTGCCGTGCAATTTACCCGCAGCAAGGAAGGGCTGGGCGGCGTGCTGCGCAAGGTGGCGGGCGAGCAGGCGAGCGCGACGCGGCATCCCATGGCGCATCAACTGCATCCAGCGGTGCATCACATGCTGCTGGTCAGCGCCGCCACCCAGGCCCGCTGGTTTGCCAGCCATCCGCCACTTGCCGAACGCATACGCCGGATTTACGGCCGGCCCATGGCGGCGCTGTCTGCACAGCGCGATGACCATGCCCAGACCCGGCCAGATGCGTTGCTTTAAGGCAGGGCCTACCTTCGGAACTACCGTCCCGCAGGGTGCCGGGCCGCAGGCTGGTCTAATAGGCGGTTAGCACCGTCCGCGTCCGGACGGGTTTAACGCCGGCCTTGACAAGGCTGGCCCTGATCGAAGCGAACCGATGCAAGTCCACCCAGCCCTAGCCCCCTCAGCACAAGTCCCGTTATGGCGCCAGCTTCAAGGCGCCGCCTCCGTCGTCCTCGCCGTTCGGGATGGCCAATCGATGACGCCCGCCCTGGAAGATGTGGACGTCGTGCTGCGTCCCGGCGTTCAGGCGCTGGCCTTTCACGCCCTGCGCTGGCTCGGCCGCGCCGAAGCGCTGCGCCAGCAACTCGCCAAACGCCCGCCGCCGCCGGAAGCCGACGCGCTGCTGTGCGTTGCGCTGGCGCTGGCCTGCTCGGAAGAGAAGGCACCCTACACCGCGCACACGCTGGTGGATCAGGCGGTTGAAGCGGCCAAGCGCAGCGACACCACGCAGCACCAGGCCAGCTTCATCAACGGCTGCCTGCGCCGCTTCCTGCGCGAGCAGGGCGAACTGATGGCGCTGACCGAGAAAAGTCCGCAAGCGGTCTGGAACCATCCGCAGTGGTGGATAGACCGGGTGCGCAAAGACCACCCGACGCAGTGGCAGGCTATTTTGCGGGCCAACAACAGCCGCGCACCGCTGATCTTGCGGATCAATGAACGCAAAACGACTCAGGACGAGTACCTGCATACGCTGCTGGCGAAGGACATGGCAGCGTTTCCGGTTGGCGAACATGGCGTCATCCTGACTGAAGCGCGTCCGGTCACGTCGCTGCCGGGCTTTGCCGAAGGCTATTTTTCGGTGCAGGACGCTGCCGCCCAGCTGGCCGCGCCTTTGCTGCTCAATGGCCTCAAGGCCGCTGGCGACGGCAACGCCCGCCTGTCTATTCTCGATGCCTGCGCCGCACCCGGCGGCAAGACGGCGCATCTGCTGGAGCTGGCGGACTGCGAGGTGACCGCGCTGGACATTGATGCCCGACGCTGCGAGCGCATTGCGCAGAACCTGGGGCGCCTGGGCCTGCAGGCGCACATCATGGTCGGCGACGCCAGCCGGCCGAACGACTGGTGGGATGGCCGGCGCTATGACGGCATCCTGCTGGATGCGCCGTGCACCGCATCGGGCATCGTGCGCCGCCATCCCGATGTGCGCTGGCTGCGAAGGCCGACTGATATTGCCCAGCTGGCACAGATCCAGGCGAAACTGCTTGTCACGCTGTGGCCGCTGCTTAAACCCGGCGGGCGGATGGTCTATTGCACCTGCTCGGTTTTCCGGGCAGAGGGCGAGCAGCAGATACAAACGTTTGTTGCACACCACACCGATGCCCTGTTAATGCCTTCACCGGGTCATTTGCTGCCCCAAGGGGGTGTTGGCGCGACAGTATTCCCGGACAATTTGATGCGTGAACACGACGGTTTTTATTACGCTCTCCTTGAAAAACGCAACGCTTAGCGCGATTGCACGCTTCCTGCTGGTTTTTTGCGTGTGCCTGCTGGGGGCGCCACACCCCAGCGCGGCAGCGGCTGCCGACATCACCGAGCTGCGGGTAGAGCGCGCAGAAGACGGGGTGTACCTCTCGGCCAATGTGCGGTTTGACCTTCCCGCCGTGGTTCAGGACGCGCTGCTCAAGGGCATTGCCGTATTTTTTGTCGTTGAGGCCGATATTTACCGCGACCGCTGGTACTGGACCGACCCGCGCGTGAGCAGCGCGGCCCGCACCCTGCGGCTGGCTTACCAGCCGCTGACCGGCCTCTGGCGTGTCAACATCGTGTCCGGCCTGATCACCAGTTCGTCCGGCCTGCGTGCCACGCTGAACCAAAACTACGAAACCCTGCCTGAAGCCCTGTCAGCCATCCAGCGCATTGCCCGCTGGAAAATTGCCGAGGCCGCCGAGATAGAGTCCGACGCTGCCTACACGCTTGACCTGAATTTCTGGCTTGACCTGTCGCAGTTGCCGCGACCTTTACAGATCGGTGTCGCCGGGCAGCGGGACTGGACTGTTTCCGCGCAGCTCAAAGGCCGGCTCCGGCTGGCGACGCCAGCGCCCCCGGTTAACGAAGGTCCCAAATGAGCCAGGCCATGAAGCTGATCGCCCTCAAAAGCAGCCCGGCTTTTCGCTGGATCGTGGGCATTGGCGCGGGTGTTGTCGTGGCCCTGGGACTGGTCCTGCTGTTTTTGCTGACCCAGGCGACCGACAACCGCGAGCTTTACGAACGCAACTACGCGCTCCTCCTGGTGCTGAATGTGGCCGTGGCCGCCTTGCTGGTGCTGGTGATTGGCTGGATGGCATTTCGGCTTATGTTGCGCCTGCGCCGAGGCCGTTTTGGCAGCCGGCTGTTGGTCAAGCTGGCGGCCATCTTCGCGCTGGTCGGCCTGATGCCTGGCCTGATGATTTATGTGGTGTCCTACCAGTTCGTCTCGCGTTCGATTGAAAGCTGGTTTGATGTCGAGGTGGAGGGCGCCCTGGCGGCCGGTCTGAATCTGGGCCGGGCCACGCTCGATACCCTGGCCTCGGATCTGGGCAACAAGACGCGGCAAGCCGCCACGCAACTGGCTGAAACCCCGGACACCCTGGCCGGCCTGAATCTGGAGCGCCTGCGCGAGCAGCTGGGAGCCCGCGATGTGATGCTCTGGAGCGCCTCCGGCCAGTTGATTGCCAACGCCGGCGAATCAAGGTTCTTACTCCAGCCCGAGCGGCCTTCGCTGCAGCAGCTGCGCACCGCAAGCAACCATCAGGTCACCACCCAGATCGAAGGGCTTGACGAGGTGGTGAGCGCCGGCAATGGCGAACTGGGCACCGACACCGACGTCGGTCCGCCCGCACCCGGCGCCACCACGGCCGCGCGCGTCAAGGCCATTGCCGTGGTCAACAACCCGGATCTGAGCGTGCTGGGACAGTCCCGTTATTTGCAGATCACCACGGTGCTGCCCGCCGGGCTGGTGGCCAATGCCATTGCCGTCCAGGAGGCCAATCGACAGTACCAGGAGCGCGCGATGGCGCGCGGCGGTTTGCGCAAGATGTACATCGGCACGCTCACGCTCAGTCTTTTTCTGGCCGTGTTTGGCGCGGTGCTACTGGCTGTCGTCCTGGGCAACCAGCTAGCCAAACCATTGCTCTTGCTGGCCGAAGGGGTCAAACAAGTGGCCCTGGGCGACCTGACGCCCAAAGCTGCGCTGAAAGGCAAGGACGAGCTGGGCGGGCTGACGCGCTCATTTGCCGAAATGACGCAGCAGCTGGCCGATGCCCGCTCGGCGGTGCAGCACAGCATGAGTCAGGTCGATGCCTCCCGCGCCAACCTGCAAACCATCCTCGACAACCTGACGGCGGGCGTCATCGTGCTGGATGTGCGGGGCCACCTCCAGTCGAGCAATCCGGGCGCCAGTCGCATCCTGCGCGCATCGCTGCAGGACTACCAGGGCCAGTCGCTGGGCGAAGTTCCCGGACTGGAAAGTTTTGCCAAGGACGTGCTGGCCCAGTTTGCCGACTCCCTCAGCAACAATGCCGCGCAAACGCTGGCGCACTGGCAGCAGTCGTTTGAACTGCATGCCGCCGGGCATGGTGCCAGCGACAACGCCATCACGCTGATTGCGCGCGGCGCCAAAATGCCGGGCACTCAGGAGTATCTGCTGGTGTTCGACGATATTTCCGACATGGTGTCGGCCCAGCGCGCGCAGGCCTGGGGCGAAGTGGCACGCCGGCTGGCGCATGAAATCAAGAATCCGCTCACGCCCATCCAGCTGTCGGCCGAGCGCCTGGAGATGAAGCTGAGCGGCAAGCTGGGGCAGACCGAACAGGCGCTGCTGACCAAATCGGTCAAGACCATCGTCGATCAGGTGGAGGCCATGAAGCGGCTGGTCAACGAGTTTCGCGACTATGCGCGCCTGCCTGCGGCCGAACTGGTCCCCGTGGACCTTAATGCGCTCATCCATGATGTGCTGCAGCTCTACCATAGCGACAACGCAAGCCCGGTGGCACCGGTCGTTGCCGAGCTCGACCCTAACGCCCGGCCCATCCAGGGCGACGCCCAGCTGTTGCGCCAGGTCATACACAACCTGTTGCAAAACGCGCAAGATGCACAGGAAGGCAAGGAGGGGGGGCAGGTCACCCTGAAAACCGACTACTCCGAAAGCTCGCACCGCGTGCGCCTGACCGTGCGTGACAATGGCGCGGGCTTTCCCGAACACATCCTCAAACGCGCTTTTGAGCCCTACGTGACCACCAAGGTCAAGGGTACCGGGCTGGGGCTGGCGGTCGTCAAGAAAATCGCCGATGAGCACGGCGCACGCATTGATATTTCCAACCGTGTTGCCGACGGTGTCATGCAGGGTGCGCAAGTATCGTTATCATTTGCGGTAGCGACTTGACTGCGACCGGGGTAACCCAGGTTTAAAACCTCAACATCGACAACACAACCGTCAACAACAGGCAGGGCATCAATTCAATCATGGCAAATATTCTGGTGGTCGATGACGAGCTGGGCATACGCGACCTTCTCTCAGAAATTCTCAATGATGAGGGGCATCAGGTCGATCTGGCTGAAAATGCCGCTCAAGCCCGCGCTGCCCGGGCCCTGGCCCGGCCCGATCTGGTGCTGCTCGATATCTGGATGCCCGACACCGATGGCGTGACGCTGCTCAAGGAGTGGTCCTCCAACGGGCTGCTGACCATGCCCGTCATCATGATGAGCGGCCATGCCACGATCGACACGGCGGTCGAGGCCACCAAGATCGGCGCCATGGCTTTTCTTGAAAAACCCATCACCCTGCAAAAACTTCTCAAGGCGGTCGAGCAAGGCCTTGCCCGAACTCTGGCCCGCCCGCCCAGCGCCGTCAGCACCACCGTGGCAATGGCCGATTTTGTGCCCGAAGTGATCATGGCGGGCAGCCTGCTGCCGCCATCCCACGACAGGGGACCGCAGGCCACCCAGAGTTTCATGCTGGAAAAGCCGCTGCGCGATGCCCGCGACGAGTTTGAAAAGGCGTATTTTGAATTCCATCTGGCCAAGGAAGGCGGCTCCATGACCCGTGTCGCCGAAAAAACCGGTCTGGAGCGGACCCATCTGTACCGTAAATTGAAGCAGTTGGGTGTTGACCTGACGCGCGGAAAGCGCGGTATCTGAATTTGAGGCCGGATTGCCGTAAAAACTGCCTTCAGGCTGATATATAATCATAAGCTCAGGCCCGGTAGCTCAGTCGGTAGAGCAGAGGATTGAAAATCCTTGTGTCGGTGGTTCGATTCCGCCCCAGGCCACCAAGTTCAAGCGCCCCAGCGCCCTTTTCGGGTTCTGGGGCGTTTCTACATTTCCACGGCGCTTTCTACATTTCCCTAAGGCTGCTTCGAGCGCTGCACTGATAAAATCCACGTCTTTTGCAAAAGAGTCACCTAGAGCGGAATCACCCTGACCAGCAAGAACTTCAAGGAAACAAATGCGAGGTACATGGGGAGTGCGGGCTGTTGCCAGTCAGGGCGACTCTGCTCTAGTGATCGGAGGAGGGAGATGAGGTTTGCGATTAAATTTTTGCTATGGAGTTGCTTGAGCTGTGCAATTACTGTGAGCTTACTCTGGTCTTTGCCGGCGGCATCCGCAAATTTAGTAGCAGCGTCCAACGTCCAGCAACAAGCCCCCACGATCGCTGTTGAGAAATCCGCAGTCGGAGGCAAAGACGAGACATCCAACAAGGCAGGCGAGTTCATTGACATGGCGCGGCTTGTTCTCGAATCTTCTCGAGATCAGACTGCGACGACAACGGCTTTCATTGAGCGTGCGACTACAGTGATCGTTGTTTTTTTCACGCTGCTTGGTGTTGGCGGAGCATTGCTAGGGTGGAGCAAGCTGCGTGACATGGAGGCGTCGGCGAACAGTGCGATAAAGCAGTTCAACACCGACCTTGAACAGCTGCGCGACGGAGCCTCAGGGTTGAGTGCTGAGTTTTCTCAGATGATTGAGAGTTCTATGGGCGGGGTTCGCGCAGAAATGCTTGCTCGAATTGAACTGCTTGCAGCAAGCGCAGAGATTGCCCATGCCAAAAACGGCAATGAGAGTGCACAACAAAAAATGCAATTGCTTTCCACTGCTGCGAAAAGGCTTGATGCAGTGGTGAAACGCCCAGAACTATCTCCAGAGACAAGAATTCGAGGACTGGCTGATCTTGGCTATGCCAAGAAGAGGCTTGGCGATGTGGATAGCGCGTTTTCCGTGGTTCAAGAAGCCGCGACCTTGGCGAAGCATCATGCGCCCGATATGTATCCGCTACTTGCTTACAACGCGGCATGCTACTCCGCAATACTTGGACGAACCGAGGCATCCGATTGGCTGTCAAGAGCTATCAATGAAAATGCAGAGTACAGAGACAATGCCTGCGCTGATGAAGACTTTTTAAAGGTTCGAGATTTCGAGTGGTTTAAAAAATTAACTGCCAAATAAAAAAGCCCGCTAGCGCGGGCTTTTTTATAAAACAGGTGGTTGTTACAGCAAGATCGGATTGAGATCCAAGAAGTTTTTGGTCATAAGTAAGCCCGTCCTTTCAAGATAAATATCAAAATCTCTTACATCAACAGTAT
>JBDSZF010000315.1:0-3300 GCA_039925285.1 Polaromonas sp. | reverse complement strand
TTTCAAGGTCAAAAAGAATAAACAGGATGGCGACCAGGTAGTAACGCACATCAAACTTCATGCGGGCATCTTCGAAAGCCTCGAAGCCGCATTCATAAGGGGAGTTTTTTTCACTGTCAGGCCGCACCGGACCCAACAAACGACCCAGCACCATCGGCAATATACCGACACCCACCCCAACCAGAATAAACAAAAGGACAGGAAGGTATTGATCTAGGTTCATCGTGGGATTCAACTTATGAGAAGCCGCTCGCACAATTAGCCAACAGCCATGAGCCGTATAGTCTGCACGAGTTTACCGTTTGAGCCGAAAGCAGCGCATGAGCGCTACTGTCGATGCTTGTCAATTCTGGTGCGGACGGCGAGACTCGAACTCGCACAGCTTTCGCCACTACCCCCTCAAGATAGCGTGTCTACCAATTTCACCACGTCCGCGATACTTAATTTGCCTGGATGGCTTGAGGAAACTTTACAGTTTTTTGCGTTCCAGACAGTCTTAGAGTTTACCCTGAAATTCTGAAGCTTTTCGCTTGAAGCGCCAGCTTTATCGCCTTATTTCGTAGGGATTTGTGCTGCGCCGGAAGCGGGCAGCGCTGGAGGCACAGGAACTGCTGCGGTGGTCGGGGCAGGCGTGGCATTGCCAGGAATCTGTGCGGCGCCCGAAGCAGGAATTGCCGGTGCAGTGACCGCAACACCTTCCAGAACGCTGGAACTTGTGCGCGGTTGCGCATTGCCGAAATAGGCCAGCATCAAGGTGCAGGCAAAGAACACGGCGGCAAGAACACCAGTGGTGCGCGACAGGAAATTGGCGCTGCCGCTGGCACCAAACAGGCTTCCCGAGCCGCCACTGCCAAACGCAGCACCCATGTCAGCCCCCTTGCCGTGCTGGACCAGAATCAGGCCAATCATGCCCAGCGCCGACAGCATTTGCACAGCCAGGACAATAGTCAATACAACACTCATACTTACTCCTAATTTAATAGCGCAGTACAGCCATCAGACGTTGGCTGCAGAAATAATTTTCAAAAAATCGAGGGCTTTTAGCGAAGCGCCGCCTATCAGTCCGCCATCAATGTCGGGCTGAGCCAGGAGAGACTCGGCATTGGCAGCATTCAAGCTGCCGCCATACAGGATCTTGATTCGGCCCGACTGGTCGGTTGCCGCCTTGAGCTGGGCTCTGAGCACGGCATGCACTGCCTGGGCTTCTTCTGGCGAGGCCGTCTTGCCGGTGCCGATGGCCCACACGGGTTCATAAGCCACCACGATTTCACTGATGCAGTGCCCGTTGGCATGGATGACAGCCGCCAGCTGGCGCTTGACCACTTCTTCGGTACGGCCTGCTTCGCGTTCTGCCAGCGTTTCGCCAACGCAAACGATGGGCGTGATGCCGGTTGCCAGTGCAGCCCTGGCCTTGTCGGACACCAGCGCGTCAGTTTCAGCATGGTACTGGCGACGCTCTGAATGGCCCACGATGGCATAGCGGCAGCCCAGTTCCTTGAGCATGGCGGCACTGATTTCACCCGTGTAGGCACCCGAAGCATGCGCAGAAACATCCTGCCCACCCACGTCAACAGCCGACAAAGCAGAGTGCTTCAATTGCAGGGACTGAACCTGCGCCAGGTAAGGCGCAGGCACGCAGATGGCAATCTCGCAGGACGGGCTTTGGACCAGCCCGGCAGCAAGCGCAGTCAGCAACTCTTCATTGGCAGCCAGGCTGCCGTTCATTTTCCAGTTTCCTGCAATCAGCTTTTTCATATTGTTCTTTGCGTTGCTCACCAGTTACCAGGTTAAAACAATTTTTCCAATGTGCTGATTCGATTCCATCAGCGTATGCGCCTTGGAGGCATCGGCTGCCGCAAAGGTGCTGTGGATCACAGGCTTGATGGCCCCGCTGGCCATCAAGGGCCAGACCTTGCCCTTCAGCGCCTTGGCAATCGCCGTCTTGAACTCCAGCGAACGGGGGCGCAAGGTGGAACCGGTGATAGTCAGCCGCTTGCGCAGCACCAGCCCGGCATTGAACTCGGCCTTGACGCCGCCTTGCACCGCAATGATGACAAGACGCCCGTCTTCGGCCAGGCACTCGACTTCACGCGCGACATAGCTGCCACCGACCATGTCGAGGATGACGTTGACGCCCTGCCCGTTCGTCAGTGTTTTGACTTCTTTGGCAAAGTCGCTGGTCGTGTAATTGATCGCATGATCGGCACCCAATGCGACGCAGGCAGCACACTTCTCGTCGCTGCCCGCAGTCACCAGCACCGTTGCGCCCATGGCCTTGGCGATCTGGATGGCGGTTACGCCAATCCCGCTGGAGCCGCCCTTAATCAGCAGGGTTTCACCTTTTTGCAAATAAGTCCGCTCAAAGACGTTGCTCCAGACGGTAAAAAAAGTCTCTGGCAGCGATGCCGCCTCCACGAGACTCATTCCAGCCGGCACCGGCAGGCATTGCCCGACAGGTGCCACGCACAGCTCGGCATAACCGCCGCCAGCCACCAAAGCGCAAACCTGATCGCCGATCCTGAAACCGGCAGCCGCCATCGCCTGCGTATCGCCAGAGACGATCTCGCCAGCGACTTCCAGCCCGGGAATGTCGGATGCGCCAGGCGGCACCGGGTAATTGCCGGTGCGCTGCAGCACGTCAGGCCGGTTCACGCCGGAGGCAGCGACACGGATCAGCACCTCGCCGGCAGCGGCCTCAGGGTCAGGACGCGCGCCCAGACGCAGCACGTCAGGCGCACCAAAAGAAGAGATTTCAATGGCTCTCATGATTTTTCCGGTCATTTGTGCTGCCAACGCACGTCAATTATGCGCAGGCAGCTAGAAAATCAATAGCAGATGGCGATCAGCCCTGATTCTGTGCAGGACGGTCCAGCAGCGCTTTCATCGACAGCTTGACGCGGCCTTTTTCATCGGTTTCCAGAACCTTGACCTTGATGATCTGGCCTTCGCTCAGGTAGTCGGTGACTTTCTCGACGCGCTCGTGGGCGATCTGGCTGATGTGCAGCAGACCGTCCTTGCCGGGCATCAGGTTGACCAATGCACCGAAGTCCAGAATCTTGGTGATCGCACCTTCGTAAACCTTGCCGATTTCGACTTCGGCGGTGATCTCGGCAATGCGGCGCTTGGCTTCGTCGGCCTTGGCGCTGTCGTTGGAGGCGATGGTGATGGTGCCGTCTTCCTCGATGTTGATCTGCGTGCCGGTTTCCTCGGTCAGCGCGCGGATGACGGCGCCGCCCTTGCCGATTACGTCGCGGATCTTCTCGGGGTTGATCTTCATGACGTACAGGCGCGGCGCGAAGT
>JBDSZF010000314.1:0-4660 GCA_039925285.1 Polaromonas sp. | reverse complement strand
GCGCTGCCGCTGTAGCTGATGCCGAGCGCAATCCTCACAGGCAGTTTTTCCTTGTTAAACGCACCTGGTTCAGACTTTCTTCACGAGAGCGCGTTGAGAAACGCCTGCACCTTGACCTTCAGCGGGCCCCTGGCTTTGGCCAGCACTTCATCGGCCAGCGACCTGGCGCCATCCGCATCACCGAGGATACGGAACTCTTCAGCCAGCAGGAATTTGATTTCAAGCGGATCTTCCTCTGCATCGGACAAAGCAGGGGCTGGGGCCTTTGCCGCAGGGCTCAGGTCCAGCGAGAGTGAATCCAGGTCAAACTCCAGCATGCCACTGTGGGTCACAGGCGCTGCCGGCGCAATGCTCGCCTTGGGGGCGCTATAAGGCTCAGGCGTGAAGTCCAGTCCTTCGGACAGGATTTCAATCTCAGGGGGTGAGTCGTTTGCGGGCGTAGAGGGCAAGCTGGCTGCAGGGCTTGCCGATACTGGCGTGACAGCCGGGGCAGCGTCCAGATTCAAGTCCAGATCCAGTTCATCGAGCTTCAGGAAGGCCGATGGCAGCGCACGGCCGGAACCGGAACGGGCCGTTTGGGGTGGATCAAGGGGGGCAGGCATCATGGATGCATCGGGTGCTTCATCGAGCGAGAAATCCAGGTCCAGGTCGGGTAAATCCTTGCTGGCGGGCGCCATGGCAGGAAAATCCAGCGATGCGGTGGTGCTTGCCGGTGTCACGGCTGATACACGGTTTTCAGGCACGTTGGCCGAAGGTGCTCCGCCCGATTGGTAGATGGCGTTGCCCGGGTCCAGATCGCGGCCCAATTCTCTGATGTAAGACCATTCGGCCCCTTGGCCCTGGCTCAGCTTGAAGGCGTTCAGGGCCATGCTTTCAAAGGCCTTGTTGTCACGACGCTTGGCAAAAATTTCAAGTAGCTTGGTGTGGATAGCCAGGCGTGCCGGATAGGTTCGCAAGGCCTCCTTGAGGATTTCTTCGGCCTGCTGGTCACGGCCGTAGGCCAGATAGACATCGGCTTCGGCCACTGGGTCTACATCGCCGGAAGCGTCGAGCTGGCTCGGTGAGAAGGCCATGGACGATCCCCCGGCGATGCTTGCATTGGTATCAACGCGTCGCCCGCCACTGGCTCCAAAGAAGGAATCTGGCTGCAGGCGGCTATCAAGGAACGAGCTGTCCACATGGCCCATTTTTTTGTTCTTACGGTAGCGGGCAAAGCCCAAACCGCCCAGCAATGCCAGCAGGGCGCCAACGCCGGGCAGCAGCGGATTGTCCCGTATCTGGTCAACCACACCGGGCTCGGGCGGAGGGGGCGCAATCACGGCAGCTGGTTTGATCACGGCAGGTGCGGAAGCTGCTGCAGCGCTGGCTGCCCCAACAGGCTCTGATGCTGTGTTGCGAGCCGGTTCTGCGGGAGCGGATATTTCGGTGCCTGCCTCGGAGGTGCTGGCAGACGTCAGTGCTGGCGTTGCCGTGATGGCGGAAACGCCTGCTGCTGTGCCGCCGGTCCCAGGCGCAGCGCCCAGCTTATTGAGGTCATTGATGTTTTTTGACAGTTCTGCCACGCGGCTGGCGGCATCTTTTGCGGCCTGTTCTTCAGCCACCGTAGCCGGCTTGCCCTGAACGGCGCCTTTGGAAAGTGTCAGCTTGTCGGGCGTGGTATTGACCTGTGCGCGGTCTTCAACCCTGGCTTGTACTTTGCCGCCGACCTGGCGATCTGCACTGTCGATCTGCGTAGCGGGTACGCCGTCGGCCAGTTTGCGGCGGAAAGTGTTGAAGTCCTTGCTCTGGGCAATCAGGGTTTGCGTCGCCTCGCCGGGGCTGAGGGCATGGGCAGCTTGCGCATCCGGAATATCCAGCACGGCGCCGGATTTGATCACGTTGATGTTGCCGCCAATGAAGGCGTCCGGATTGCTTCTGAGCAAAGCCACCAGCATCTGGTCCAGCGACACGCTGGCGGGCTTGTATTGGGCTGCAATCCTGCTGGCGTTGTCGCCAGCTTTGACCGTGACCTGTCTGGCGCCGACAGGCATTCTTTCAGCCGGCGGGGTTCTGGTCATCGGGGCTCTGGCCACCGCCGCAGATCGGGCTGCAGGCGGGAACGACGGTTTTGGCGTCGTCTCGCTGGCCGGCAGTCCGGCACTGGCTACTGGCGCCCTGGCCAGCACAGGCGCCGTGGGCGTTGCCAGGGTTGCGCTGTTGGCACGCAGGTTGGGCGGATCAAACAGCATCGTGTAGTCACGGGTGACACGTCCGGAAGACCATTTCGCCTCAAGAATCAGGTCGACGAAAGGTTCGGTGATGGCGCGGTTGCTGCTTAGACGCAGAAAAGATCGGCCATCCGTTCGTCGCTGCAGCTTGACATCCAGACCCGCTGCCGCAGCGGTGTATTCAAGCCCGGCGGATTTGAAGATTTCAGCCGCTGCTACGCCGATTCTGAGGCTGGACGCTTCCTCGGCCGTGAGGTCTGAGATGTCAATCTCGGCGCGAAGTGATTCGCCCAATGCAGACTGAACCGTGATTCGGCCCAGCGCCAGGGCGTGAGCTTCAAGGCTTGCCATGCTACCCAGCAATGCAATAGCACTTGCCAGGGCACCAATGCGCCAGCGACCGTGATTATTCATGGGGTTTTGAGCCTCCGGTGCTCGGTCTGATTGAAACGTTTTACTGCTTGAGCGCACGAAAACCTCGATGCTGATTTTTTGTGAAACAACCTTAACATCAAGGCGTGGTACTGACAAGTTAAGACATTGCTTGAGTTTTGACACATAAGATCAACAGGGCGTACAAGTTCTGCTCGTTGCCTGATGGCAACGCATGGAATCAATTTGTTACGAATCCTGATTGTATGTCGTCAGTCGCTGCGTTAACCGATCAAGCCTGAAGCAGGATGCGCAACATGCGGCGTAGCGGCTCTGCAGCCCCCCACAACAACTGGTCGCCGACGGTAAAGGCGCCCAGATATTCCGGCCCCATCGCCAGCTTGCGCAGGCGTCCGACCGGAATCTGCATGGTTCCTGTTACCGCAACCGGTGTCAGATCCTTGATGGAGGCCTCCCGCGTATTGGGGATGACTTTGACCCAGGCGTTGTCGGCGGCAATCATCGCTTCGATGTCAGCCAGCGGAACGTCTTTCTTGAGCTTGAAGGTCAGTGCCTGGCTGTGGCAGCGCATCGCGCCGATACGCACGCAAAAGCCATCGACCGGCGTTTCGGCCGTGCCGAAGCCTGCGCCCTGGCCCAGGATCTTGTTGGTCTCGGCGCCGCCTTTCCATTCTTCCTTGCTGCTGCCGTCGCCCAGGTCCTTGTCGATCCAGGGAATCAGGCTGCCGCCCAGCGGCACGCCGAAGTTGGCGGTTTCCGACATGCTCAGCGACTGCTGTTTGGCCAGAATGCGGCGGTCAATTTCGAGGATGGCCGATTTCGGGTCGTCCAGCAGGGATTTGACTTCGCTGTTGAGGGTGCCGAACTGGGTCAGCAACTCGCGCATGTGCTGTGCGCCGCCGCCGGAGGCCGCCTGGTAGGTCATGCTGGTCATCCATTCGACCAGGCCGGCCTTGTACAGCGCGCCCACGCCCATCAGCATGCAGCTGACGGTGCAGTTGCCGCCCACCCAGTTGTTACCGCCCTTGGCCAGCGCGTTCTGGATGACGGGCAGGTTCACCGGGTCCAGCACAATGACGGCATCGTCATTCATGCGCAGCGTCGAGGCGGCATCAATCCAGTGGCCGGTCCAGCCTGCTGCGCGCAGCCTGGGGAACACGTCGGAGGTGTAGTCGCCGCCCTGGGCCGTGACGATGATGTCGCACTTCTTGAGCGCCTCGATGTCGTAGGCGTCTTTCAGCGTGGTTTCGTTCTTCGCCTGGGCCGGTGCTTGGCCGCCGGCGTTCGAGGTCGAGAAGAAAACCGGTTCGATCAGCTCGAAGTCGCCTTCGGCCTGCATGCGGTCGATCAGTACCGAGCCGACCATGCCGCGCCAGCCGACGAGTCCTGTGAGATTGCCTTTGAGTTTCATGAGAGTGCCCTTCAAAAAGTACGAAAAAATTCAGGCTTTTTGGCCCGGCTCATCGAGCCGGCGGGCACGACGAACCGGGCTTGTCAGCCTTTAATGGTGGTCGTTTTGGTGATCTGGGTAAAAACCGGCGATCCGCTTCCGGCTCGCAGTGCAGCGAGAAAGGGGAGGAGGGCGGAGATTTTGCGCATCGGCGCTATTGTAGCCAAGCTTGACTTTGAGCTGGCTGACAAGCCTATGGAGATTTGTCAGCCGGTGCTTGAATGAAAATTGCAGGCTTCAGCCGAGCGCCTTGACCACCGCAGCGCCCATTTCCACGGTGCCGACGCGGGTCGTGCCTTCGCTGTAAATGTCCGGCGTGCGCAGGCCCAGGCTCAGCACAGCATCGACGGCTTTTTCGATGCGTGCGGCGGCTTCGGGCTGGTTCAGGCTGAAGCGCAGCATCATGGCGGCGCTCAAAATCGTGGCCAGCGGATTGGCCACGCCCTGGCCGGCGATGTCGGGCGCGCTGCCGTGGCTGGGCTCGTACAGGCCCTGGTTCTTGGCGTTCAGGCTGGCCGATGGCAGCATGCCAATGGAGCCGGTCAGCATGGCGGCGGCGTCCGACAGGATGTCGCCGAACATGTTGCCGGTGACGACCACGTCAAACTTC
>JBDSZF010000313.1:0-12097 GCA_039925285.1 Polaromonas sp. | reverse complement strand
CCAGGTGCCGGACTGGCCAGTTCTGGATGTGCTGGCGCAGGCGTTGATGACCTGCTCGAAAGCGTTGTCAAACCTGATTTCGCACTGCGCATCGTTGATGAAATGAACCAGGCATTTACGCAAGGAGCGGTGCAGTTTGAAATAACGGGTCTGCAGCACCATGCGTGGATCCGGACTCCACCACAGCACCGGTTGCCCTAGACTGAACCAGGGAAAAATCCCGCGTGAGTAAGCCTGGACCAATGTGGGGACGTCGAGTGTCTCGCCAGCCGCCAGCAGGCCCGGTGCAGGATCTGCGCTGCCCCAGGCCGTCTCCAGGGGGGGGAAGGCGTGCCCGGCCACGAGCCACGGCAGGGGCCGCATTGCCTTCGGAGTGCGCTCAATCGCCGGCATGAACGTTTTCAGTCTGCAGAGTCATGTGGCGCCGGTGAAGGTGTAAATTGCCCCACATTTGATAGCCATTGTGTGTCACGCTTGCGAGACTTTTTATTTTGTTCCGAAAATACGATCTCCTGCATCACCCAGGCCTGGCAGGATGTAGCCGTGTTCATTGAGCTGGCGGTCAATGGCAGCGGTGTAGATCGCCACGTCTGGATGGGCTTTTTGCAGGGCGGCAACGCCTTCTGGGCAGGTCAGCAGGCAGACAAACTTGATGGATTTAGGCTTGAGTTGCTTGAGCCGGTCCACCGCCGCGATGACCGAGTTGCCGGTCGCCAGCATGGGGTCGACGATGACAATATCGCGCTCTTCCATTTCCTGCGGCATCTTGAAGTAATACTCGACAGGTGCCAGCGTTTTCGGGTCACGGTACAGACCGATGTGGCCGACGCGGGCACCGGGCACGACGTTGAGGAAGCCGTCCAGAAAGCCGTTGCCGGCGCGCAGGATGGAAACCAGCACAAGTTTTTTACCGTCAATGATTTTGCTGCTCATGGTTTCGAGCGGTGTTTCCACTTCAATGTCCTGTAGAGGCATGTCGCGGGTGACCTCATAAGCCATCAGGTTGCTCAATTCGTTGAGCAGGGTGCGAAAGGTGCTGGTGGATGCGTCCTTGCGGCGCATCAGGGTCAGCTTGTGGTGCACCAGCGGGTGGTTGATGAGGTGGAAGTTGCTCATGAATAACGGGCTTTCTTGTTGTGCTTGTATTTGGATTTCAGCGTTTTTTTCCGCCAAACAGGCTGCCCAATACGCCGCGAATAATCTCGCGGCCTACAGTGGAGCCCATGGTGCGCACAGCAGACTTGGCCATGCTTTGTGCCAGGCCGTCATATTTGGCGCCACGCGGTCCCGTGGTGCCAAAAAGCACGTCATTGAGCCCGCCCAGCATGCCGCCCAACGCTGACTCGCCCGCCGCACCGCCGTTGGGCGCTGTGGCAGCCTGGCTAGCCGCAGCGCTCGCACGTTCCATAAGCATTTCGTAAGCGGATGCGCGGTCCACTTCCTTTTCATACACGCCGGCCACCAGCGAGTCCTGTAGCAATTGTTGACGTTGTTGGGGCGAGATGGGGCCGATCTGGCTGCCCGGTGGCAGTACATAGGCCCGCTCGGTCACGCTGGGGCGGCCTTTGGCATCGAGAAAGCTCACCAGCGCTTCGCCCACGGCCAGCTCGGTGATGGCGGTTTCAATATCCAGCCCTGGTTTTTGCCGCATGGTCTGAGCCGTGGCCTTGACGGCTTTCTGGTCGCGCGGCGTGTAGGCGCGCAAGGCGTGCTGTACCCGGTTGCCCAACTGCGCCAGCACCGAATCCGGAATGTCCAGTGGATTTTGCGTTACAAAATAAACACCCACGCCCTTGGAGCGTACGAGGCGTACCACCAGCTCGATACGCTCTATCAGCGCTTTCGGCGCATCGGTGAACAGCAAATGGGCTTCGTCAAAAAAGAATACCAGTTTGGGTTTCTCGGGGTCGCCGATTTCTGGCAACTGTTCGAACAGTTCGGACAGCATCCACAGCAAGAAAGTGGCGTACAGGCGTGGTGAATGCATCAGCTTGTCGGCGGCCAGGATGTTGATGACGCCATGTCCGGCGTTGTCGGTCTGCATGAAGTCGCTGATGTTGAGCATGGGCTCGCCGAAGAATTTCGTGCCTCCCTGCGTCTCGATCTGCATCAGACCGCGCTGGATGGCACCCACGCTGGCAGTGCTGACGTTGCCGTATTTCGTGGTGAACTCGCTGGCGTTGTCGCCCACGTACTGCAGCATGGCGCGCAGATCCTTGAGATCAAGCAGCAGCATGCCGTTGTCGTCGGCAATCTTGAACACCAGATTCAGGACGCCCGCCTGTGTTTCGTTGAGGTTGAGCATGCGGCCCAGCAGCAGCGGCCCCATGTCGGACACGGTGGCACGCACCGGATGGCCTTGCTCGCCAAATACATCCCATAGCGTGGTTGGGCAGGCAAGGGACTCGGGTGTGGGCAGACCGCGTTCTTTCAGGATGCCAGCCATTTTTTCGCCCATGATGCCTGCCTGGCTGATGCCGGTCAGGTCGCCTTTGACGTCGGCCATAAAAACCGGAACGCCGATTTCCGAGAAGTTCTCGGCCAGGGTCTGCAGGGTCACGGTTTTGCCGGTACCGGTGGCACCCGTAATCAGTCCATGACGGTTGGCCAGGGCTGGTAGCAGCTCGCATTGAATCGAGGCGTTTTTAGCAATGAGGAGCGGCTCGGCCATAGTTTTTGGTAGTCCTGATGAAACTTGTCTAAGGGAAGACAAGCGAAAAGTAAAATGCAGCGTATAGATTAAATCAATTACAAAAGGATTTTCCGTGGCTGGTCATAGTAAATGGGCGAATATTCAGCACCGCAAGGGGCGCCAGGACGACAAACGCGGCAAGATCTGGACGCGGGTCATCCGTGAAATCATGGTGGCCGCGCGTCTGGGCGGCGGCGACCTGGACACCAATCCACGCTTGCGCCTGGCAGTGGAAAAGGCCAAGGCGGCCAATATGCCGGCCGACACCATCAAGCGCAACATCGACAAGGCCACGGGCAATCTCGAAGGGGTTCACTACGAAGAAGTTCGTTATGAAGGCTATGGCATTGGCGGGGCGGCGATTCTGGTGGACTGCATGACCGACAACAAGGTTCGCACCGTGGCCGAAGTTCGCCATGCGTTTTCCAAGCATGGCGGCAACATGGGCACGGAAGGTTCTGTGGTGTTCCAGTTCAAGCACTGCGGCCAGTTGATTTTTGCGCCCGGCACGAGCGAAGACAAAGTGATGGAAGTGGCCTTGGAGGCCGGTGCCGACGATGTGATTGCGCATGACGACGGCGCGATTGAGGTGCTGACGCCCTACACCGAGCTTGAAACCGTCAAGAATGCCCTGGAGGCGGCTGGACTGAAGCCCGAACTGGCCGAAGTCACCATGCGCGCCGACAACACGATTGAGCTGGCGGGTGAAGATGCCCAGAAGATGCAAAAGCTGCTGGACGTACTCGAAGACCTCGACGACACGCAAGAGGTTTATCACAACGCCGAGCTTTCCGAATAAGCCAACCCTATAGGTACAACAATGATGAAAGCTGCAGCATGAAAGTTTTAGTGGTAGGCGGCGGTGGCCGTGAACACGCGCTGGCCTGGAAACTGGCCCAGTCGTCCAAAGTCCAGGCGGTTTATGTCGCGCCGGGTAATGGCGGCACGCTGCTTGATGCCCGGCTTGAGAATATCAATATCACGGATGTTGATGCACTCCGGGTATGGGCTGCTACTGAAAAGATAGCATTGACGGTGGTCGGCCCCGAGCAGCCGCTGGCAGCCGGCATTGTCGATGAGTTTCGCAAGCATGGCCTGCGGGTATTTGGCCCGACCAAAGCGGCGGCGCAACTGGAAAGCTCGAAGGCCTTTTCCAAGGCTTTCATGAAGCGTCACCACATCCCGACTGCAGACTACGAAACCTTTAACGATGCGGCGGCTGCACACGCTTATGTCGATGAAAAAGGGGCGCCGATTGTTGTCAAGGCCGACGGCCTGGCGGCTGGCAAAGGCGTGGTCGTGGCGATGACCTTGCATGAGGCGCATGAAGCCATCGAGTTCATGCTGACACCGGACCCGGAATTCAACCCGCTGGGCGTAATGCACAACGAAGGCGGTGCGCGCGTCGTTATTGAGGAATTCCTGCAGGGCGAAGAAGCCAGCTTCATTGTCATGTGCGACGGCAAGAATGTGCTTGCCATGGCGACTAGCCAGGACCACAAGCGCCTGCTTGACGGCGACCAGGGTCCCAACACGGGTGGCATGGGCGCTTACTCGCCTGCGCCAGTGGTCACGCCCGACGTTCATGCGCGGGCGATGCGTGAAATCATCCTGCCGACCATCAAGGGTATGGAAAAAGACGGCATTCCATTTACCGGATTTTTGTACGCTGGCCTGATGATTGATGCGCAGGGAAAACCCAAGACGCTGGAGTTCAACTGTCGCATGGGTGACCCGGAAACCCAGCCCATCATGATGCGGCTGAAAACGGATCTGTTCGACGTCATGATGGCCGCCACCTCGAGCACCCTCGACAGGATAGAACTGGAATGGGATCGCCGTCCGGCTTTAGGCGTGGTGATGGCCGCTCACGGTTATCCGCTTCATCCGCGCAAGGGAGATGTCATACACGGCCTGCCTGTGGCCACTGAAGATGCCATGGTGTTTCATGCCGGGACGCAACGCCAGGATGGCGAGACGGTCACTTCGGGCGGCCGCGTGCTCTGCGTCACGGCGCTCGGTGGTACGGTCAAGGCTGCGCAGCAGCGTGCTTACGAAGTCGCACGAAGCATTGATTTCGACGGTGCGCAATATCGTAAAGACATTGGCTACCGGGCCATCAAGTCCTGATTGCCAATGATGTCCAGCATTGAACTTTCCGTCGTTCGCACTTTTTTATTGGGTTTGCAAGAGCGCATCACTAATGCGATTGCCGAGGTGGACGCTCAGTCATTTGTGACCGACTCCTGGCAAAAAGAGCCCGGTGAGGCGTTGCAGGGCAATGGCATTACCAAAATCCTGGAGCAAGGGCGTGTATTTGAGCGCGCTGGTTGCGGCTTTTCCCATGTGCGAGGCCCCAGGCTGCCGCCGTCTGCCACCCAGCACCGGCCTGAACTGGCCGGAGCTCCGTTTGAAGCCATGGGCGTTTCGCTGGTGTTTCATCCCCGCAATCCTTATGTGCCGACGGTGCATATGAATGTTCGCATGCTGGCGGCAACGCCTGTTGGCGAAAATTGCGAGCCGGTCTGCTGGTTTGGTGGCGGCATGGACCTGACGCCTTTTTACGGCTTTGAGGAAGATGCAGTCCATTTTCACCAGGTCTGTAAAGATACGCTGACGCCATTTGGTACTGACAAATACCCGCGCTTCAAGCAGTGGTGCGATGAGTATTTTTACCTCAAGCACCGCCAGGAGCCGCGCGGCATCGGCGGCGTGTTTTTTGATGATTTCCAGGAACTTGGCCTGGTGCAGAGTTTTGCCATGATGCAAAGCGTCGGCGATTCGTTTTTGCAGGCTTATTTGCCGATTGTCGAGCGTCGCAAGGACAGTCCTTTTGGTGAACGCGAGCGCGACTTTCAGTTGTACCGACGTGGCCGCTATGTGGAGTTCAACCTGGTGTGGGACCGGGGCACCCATTTCGGCCTGCAGTCGGGCGGGCGCACGGAATCGATTTTGATGTCGATGCCGCCACTGGCAAGCTGGTCTTACCAGCGTCCGAATGAAGCCGGATCGCCTGAAGAACGTCTTTACAAAGAGTTTCTTGTCAGGCGGGAGTGGGTTTGATCGCTGAAGCCGCACACCTACCCAAGCGCATTGGCGTGTTTGGCGGCGCGTTTGATCCGCCGCACAATGCCCATGTTGCCTTGGCCAAGGCGGCACTGGAGCAGTTTGACCTGGATGCGCTCTACATCATTCCGACCGGACAGGCGTGGCACAAACCCAGAGAACTAAGCGCCCCCGAGCACCGCTTGGCCATGGCGCGTCTGGCCTTTGAAAATATGCCCCGCATTGTGGTGGATGACCGTGAATTGAATCGCACCGGGCCGACGTACACGATTGACACCTTATGGGCGCTGCAAGCCGACAAGCCGCAAGCACAACTCTACCTTTTCATTGGGGCCGACCAGTTTGCCGCTTTCAAGCAATGGCACAAATGGCAGGCGATTCTCGAACTTGCTATAATTTGTATAGCTGATCGCGCAAAATCTACGCTGGCTCAAACCCAATTTGATGCTTACGCTCCGCATAATCACCGCTTTTTTACCCTCAAGCTGCCCTTGATGTCTGTCAGCGCTACCGAAGTCCGTCAGTTGATGGCTTCTGGCGCTGCCGCCGCCGAAGAAGTCGCCAGGCTGGTTCCAGAACCGGTTGCGCGTTATATTTCACTTCATCAGTTGTACGGCCCCCGTTAATTTTTACCTTTTTGAAGCAAAGCATTGCATGACCTCTACCATTGTCAAAACCCCAAGCACCGAGGGCAAAAAAGATGTCCAGAAATTGCAGCGCGCCATTATTGACGGGCTGGAAGATGTCAAGGCGCAAGACATCCAGGTGTTTGATACCGAGCACATCACGTCGCTTTTTGAGCGTGTGATCGTCGCCTCTGGAACCTCCAACCGCCAGACCAAGGCGCTGGCCGCCAGCGTGCGCGACGCCGTGCGCGATGCCGGTTTTGCCAAGCCGCGCATTGAAGGCGAAGAAAACGGCGAGTGGATCATTGTGGACTGTGGCGCGGCTGTTGCGCACATCATGCAGCCGACGATTCGCCAGTACTACAACCTGGAAGAACTCTGGGGTGATAAACCCATCAAGCTCAAACTGGGTGCGCCTGCGCCGCTGCCCAAGGCTGCCAAAGTCGAGCCGAAAGCAGAGGTCAAGCCTGCTGCCCGGTCACGCGCCGCTGCTGGCAGCAAGTCCAAGTCCGCAGCCAAGCCGTTGAAGGCAGCAAAAGACGCCACGGGCGAGGCGCCGCCCGCTGCCCAGAAGATCGCGCGTACCGATGACGGCACTTATGTGGGCAGGGTTGGCAAGACCAACGACTGGACCGCCAAGCGCAATGCCACTGCACCGGCCGCTGAGCCTGAAGCAAAACCCGTCAAGGCGCGCAAACCGGCCAGGGTAGCCAAGCCCGAAACCCCGCTGGCCGCAGCGAAAGTAGCCGTTAAAAAAGTACCCGCCAAGACGCCGATTGTCAAAATCCCTGTCGCCAAGAAAGTGGCTGCCCAGAAAGCGGCGGTCAAGACGGCTGCCAAAAAGCCTGCCGTCAAGAAGCCTGCTGCGAAGAAAACCACGACCCGGAGCGAATGAGGCTGAGTATCGTAGCCGTCGGCCAGAAGGTACCTGACTGGGCGCAGACGGCTTATGACGATTACGCCAAACGCTTTCCGCCCGAGTTGAAGGTGGAGCTCAAGGCGGTTAAAACCGAGCCGCGCGCCTCCAAAACCCTCGAAAATCTGCTGGCTGCAGAGCGTGTCCGCATTGAAGGCGCAATCACCCGGGGTTGCCGGATCGTGGCGCTCGATGAGCGCGGCACGGCGGTCACCACCATGGCACTTGCCGAGAAGCTCAAGAGCTGGCAACTGTCCGGTGACGATGTTGCCATCGTGATCGGCGGGCCGGACGGGCTGGATGCCGGTTTCAAGCAGTCTGCCAGCGAGCGTATTCGCCTGTCGGACCTGACCCTGCCGCACGCGATGGTGCGTGTGCTGTTGATCGAGCAGCTTTACCGGGCATGGACTATCACCATCAACCACCCGTATCATCGCGAGTAGTTTTTTGCAGGCATTTTGAGTATGGTGAATTTTGTTTATCTGGCCTCGCAAAGCCCCAGACGTCGCCAGTTGCTGGAGCAGTTGGGCGTGCGGTATGAACTGCTTCTGGCGGATGATGGCGAAGATGCCGAAGCACTGGAACTGGTGCTGAAAAATGAGGCGCCAGCAGCTTATGTCAAGCGAGTCACTGGCCTCAAACTCGATGCGGCTACAGCGCGCCTGACCCAGCGGAAACTGCCGCCTGCGCCTATTTTGTGTTCTGACACCACTGTGGCGCTGGGGTGCACCATTTACGGCAAGCCGGACGACATCCTGGATGCCAGGCGCATGTTGTCCCAACTGGCGGGTAAAACCCATCGCGTACTGACCGCCGTTGCAGTCCAGCAGGGGAAGCAGCGACTTGCAGCCCTCAGCATTTCCCGTGTCAGCTTTGAAGCCATGACAGCCGAGCAAATAGGAACCTATGTGGCTACTGGTGAACCGCTAGGCAAGGCGGGGGCCTATGCCATACAGGGCAGGGTGGCGATGCACATCACCCGTATCAACGGCAGCTACAGTGGCATCATGGGGCTCCCGCTGTGGGAAACGGCCGCGCTGCTGCGGGCCGCCGGCCTCGAAATTTAGCTTCATCCTTAAAATAACAATGCAACAAGAAATCATGATTAACTGGTCGCCGCAGGAGACCCGGGTTGCCGTGGTGGAGCATGCTGCTGTGCAGGAGTTGCAGGTAGAACGCACGCTTGAACGTGGCCTTGTCGGTAACGTATATCTGGGTAAGGTCGCGCGGGTGTTGCCGGGAATGCAGTCTGCGTTTATCGACATTGGCCTGGACCGCGCCGCATTTCTGCATGTCGCCGACTTGATGAGCAGCATCAACAGCCGCCATGCAGAGCCCGAATTAAATGGTTCATCGATGTCGCCGGCCGCCACGTCGCTTCAGCCGATTGAAAAGCAGCTATTTGAGGGCCAGGCGGTAATGGTGCAGGTGCTCAAGGATCCGATGGGCACCAAGGGCGCGCGACTGACCGCCCAAATCAGCATCGCTGGCCGTTTGCTGGTCTTTTTGCCGCAGGATAATCACATCGGCGTATCGCAAAAAATTCCACCCCGGCAGCGCGAAGACTTGAGGCAGCGTGTTCAGGCACTGGCCGGTGACATGGGGGGCGGCTTTATTCTTCGCACGAATGGGGAGGACGCCACTGACACAGAACTGGCCGAGGACATTGCCTATTTACGAAAAACCTGGGTACGCATCAAGGATGCCTCTCTGCGCTTGCCGGCAGCGTCGGTTTTGCATCAGGACTTGAGTCTGCTGCAGCGTGTATTGCGCGATATGGTGTTGGAGAATACGCAAATCATTCGTATCGATTCTCGAGAGCAGTTTGAAAAACTCAAGGCCTTTGCGCTTGAGTTCATGCCTGCAATGGTGTCAAAGCTTCAGCTTTACAGTGGTGAGCGACCCATTTTTGATCTGTTCAATATTGACGAAGAAATTGCAAAAGCGCTGGGTCGCCGGGTGGACCTCAAATCGGGCGGCTATCTGGTCATTGACCAGACGGAAGCCTTGACAACTATTGATGTGAATACAGGCGGATTTGTCGGCGCCCGTAATTTCGACGAAACCATTTACAAAACCAATCTTGAGGCCGCCCAGGCGATTGCCCGGCAACTTCGTTTGCGTAACCTCGGCGGTATTGTGATCGTCGATTTCATCGATATGAGCAAGGAAAACCACCGTGATGCGGTACTGGCCGAGTTCAAAAGGCAGCTGGCGCGGGATCGCATCAAGACCGCAGTGAATGGATTTTCGGCGCTGGGGTTGCTCGAAATGACACGCAAGCGAGTCCGGGAGTCGCTCGCGCATCAGTTGTGCGAGCCCTGCAGCGCCTGCTTCGGCAAAGGTGTTGTCAAGACGGCGCGCAGTGTAACTTATGACATCCTGCGTGAAATTTTGCGCGAAGCGCGGCAGTTCAATCCACGGGAGTTCAGGGTGGTGGCATCGCCCAAGGTGATTGAACTGTTTCTGGATGAAGAAAGCCAGCATCTGGCAAGCCTGAGCGATTTTATTGGCAAGCCAATTTCCCTGCAGGCTGAGGCGGTCATGGCGCAGGAGCAATACGATATCGTGTTGTTGTGAACTGGTCGATTTGCACAGCATGTCAAAAACACACACGGCCAATCGCAAACCCATTCCGATTCTGGTGTATCACCAGATCGCCGCAGCGCCGCCAAGGGGGAGTCCTTTTCGAAGCTTGTATGTCGCGCCAGATGCTTTTGCAAGACAAATGGCCTGGCTTAAACTTTTGGGGTACACAGGTTTGTCTATGAGCGCCCTGCAACCTTACTTACTTGGCGAGAAGTTCGGCAAGGTGGTCGGCATTACTTTTGATGACGGGTACTTGAACAATCTGACCCACGCCTTGCCTGCGCTGAGTAAACAGGGTTTTTCATCCACCTGTTACGCGGTGAGCGGCTTGCTTGGCAAGACCAATGTATGGGATGAGAGTCTGGGGATGGCTCAAACACCGTTGATGAACGAAGCGCAAATTCGTCAATGGGTGGCGGCCGGGCAGGAAGTCGGTTCGCATACTCGCCGTCATATAGATTTTACAGCCAATGACGATGAAGTGTGTCAAGTCGAGTTGGCGCTTGGGAAAAGTGAACTTGACTCAATTGTGGGACGGTCTGTCGATCATTTTTGTTATCCGTATGGTCACTACACGGCCAAACATACGGCGATGGCTGGCCAGCTGGGCTTTGTGACCGCCACCACGACGCAACGCAGTCGCTGCCATGCGCAGACCGACCTTTTGCAGTTGCCGCGCGTGCCCGTGTTGCGCTCGACCAGCTTGCCGGTTTTCTGGTTAAAGATTGCCACTGGCTATGAGGACCGCCGTAAAAAATGAGTTCGCCGCTTTTAAGCCCTGCTACGCACTTGAATAGGGTCAAAAGTAGATTGCGTATCGCGGTCTTGAGTCGGACTTTTTCAACGACGGGCGGCGGGGCAGAACGCTACTCCATTGCATTGGTCGAGCAACTTGCTGCTAGGCACGAAATTCATGTGTTTGCGCAGGAAATAGATCACCATTGGCCTGATGTTACCTATCACCGCGTTTCTGCTCCGCTACTTAAGCCTCGCTGGATTAACCAGTTGTGGTTTGCCACTTGTACGTGGTGGACTACGCGGCAGGGTTTTGATGTAGTGCATTCGCATGAAAACACATGGCACGGAGAGGTTCAGACCGTCCATGTCTTGCCGGTCAAGTACAACCTTTTTCGCGGGCTTACAGGCATGTACCGAGCATTGCGATGGTTAAAAGTTGTGACCAGTCTCCGCCTGCTGACATATCTGGTCCTTGAGCGTTTGCGGTATGCCAAACGCCCGGGTCTGCAGGTTGTCGTGACGTCTGATAGCTTGAAGGCCATCATGGCTTCTACCTATCCAGCCTGCAACAAGCGTCTCTCGGTCATTACCCCGGGAATTGCCATGCCCAAGATACCAGTAACTTTACAGCGCAAAGAAGAGGCGAGGGCACTACTGGGTTTGCCGACCGTCGGTCGTTTTCTTTTGTTTGTCGCCAACGACTACCAGAAAAAGGGACTCAAGACTGTGCTGGATGCAATGGCGCGATTGCCGACCGATGTTCTTCTGGCCGTAGTAGGAAATCCTGCACAAATTCCTTTGTTCAGTGAACAAATCAAGACTCTAAAGCTGAGTCAACGTATCTTTTTCCTGGGATCGCTGAGTGATGTTCAACCTGCCTATGAGGCCGCTGATTGCCTGGTGCATCCAACGGTTGAAGATACTTTCGCCATGGTAGTTTTGGAGGCCATGGCGCATGGTTTGCCAGTTGTTGTCAGTGGACCGCAGTATTGCGGTATTGCCGGCCTGCTGCAGCACAACATCAATGCGGTGATCCTTGATGACCCAAAAGATGCATCCCAACTGCAGCAGGCAATAGATCCAGTCCTGACTCAACCCGCATTAAGGAATCACCTGATTCGAGGTGCAATCGACTTTGCAAGTCACCATGAATGGTGCGAGACGGCGTTCAGGCAAGAAGCCCTGTACTTCTCGGTAATGGCAGAGAAAACCGTGTCAATGCAGAGGGGATCCAATGCCCGAGGCGCCAATCGCTCATCCTGAAAGTACGCTCTTGCGAAGATATTTGAATCATTTCTAAAAATCGCTTGCACAAAGTCCAATTAACGGTGCTATGATTCACTGCTCTGCTGATGACAAGGCGGCTTGCCTGAAAGGCGAGTCGGTAGTCAGAAGGAAGAAAAAACTTCAAATTAAATTTGACCCGGCTTCAAAAACCGGTATATAATTTGAGGCTCAGCTGATTGCAGC
>JBDSZF010000312.1:0-4638 GCA_039925285.1 Polaromonas sp. | reverse complement strand
CGTCCTGGTCCATGCAGGCGACGCCGGCGTGGCGGTGCAGCACGGCCAGCAGCATCGCCAGCCGGTCGCGGTCCAGGCCGACGCTGAGCCGGCGCGGATTCGGTCCGCCGTCATCGACCAGCGCCTGAATTTCGACCAGCAGCGGCCGCGTGCCTTCGAGCGTCACCATCACGCAGCTGCCCGGCACGGGCTCGCTGTGCTGGCTCAGGAACATGGCGCTCGGGTTGGTCACGCCCTTCAGGCCTTTTTCGGTCATGGCGAAGACGCCGATTTCATTGACCGCGCCAAACCGGTTCTTGATGGCGCGCACCAGCCGGAAGCTCGAATGCGTGTCGCCCTCGAAATACAGCACGGTATCGACCATGTGCTCGAGCACGCGCGGGCCGGCCAGCGCGCCATCCTTGGTGACATGGCCGACCAGCACGATGCACGTTGCCCGGCCACGGGCGACACCCCCTTGCTGTCCGCTGGCTTTGGCATAGCGCGTCAGGTGCGCCGCGCATTCGCGCACCTGCGCCACCGAGCCGGGCGCCGAGGTCAGCTGGTCGGAATACACCGTCTGGATCGAGTCGATCACCGCCACCGCCGGCTGGGTCGCCTCCAGCGTGGCAAGGATTTTGTCGAGCTGGATTTCAGCCATCACCTTGACCTGCGAGCCGTCCAGCCCCAGGCGGCGCGAGCGCAGCGCGACCTGCGCGCCGCTTTCCTCGCCGGTCACGTAGAGCGTGTTCTGCCCGGCGCGCTGCAATGAATCGAGCGCCTGCAGCAGCAGCGTCGATTTGCCGATGCCCGGGTCGCCGCCGATCAGCACCACGCCGCCCTCGACAATGCCGCCGCCCAGCACCCGGTCCAGCTCCTCGTGGCCGGTCGGGGTGCGCGTCATGTCGGTGGCCTCGATGTCGGCCAGCACGCTGACTTCCGACGCCTTGGCGAGCGACTGGAACTGGGTGCTGTAGCGGTTCTTGACAGCGCCGGGGTTCTCGGCAACCGACTCGATCAGGGTGTTCCAGGCGTTGCAACTGGGGCATTTGCCCAGCCATTTGGGACTGGTGCCGCCGCATTCGGTGCAGGTATAAATCGTTTTTTCTTTGGCCATGCGGCAATGTAATGCAGTTAATGAATTACCCACCGCTAAACGATTGAAGGCGTTATGGCGGGGTTTCCCGGTTCAGCGACCCGAGCGCCGGGCTGTTGCCAGCCAGGCGAGTTACCACGGTCTCCCCGAGCGTAGGCGGCATGACTGCAGCCGGTTTGGGACTTACCGCCCCTACCTTTTGTTGGCGAACGGTACAGCGCTTTTTTTCCTTGACGCACCAACCCTCACCGGCCGCTTTCGCCGCCAGTAGTTGCCTGACACCGCGCCCGGCAATGACTTTTGCCGCGTTGTGGTCTGCATGGTCGGTGTGCCTGCAGCTTTGGCAGACAAACCCGGATTGTGAAACCCGGTTGTCCTTATGAATGTGGCCGCATGCGGCACATTCCTGCGAAGAATAGTGAGCGGGCACCTCGATGAGTAGCTTGCCTTTGCGCTGTGCCTTGTAGCGCAAAAACACCTTGATACTGCCCCAGGACGAGGCCAGGATGGCTTTGTTCAGGCCGGACTTGGCGCATGCGCCATTGCGAATCCAGCACCCATGCTCGTCTTGTCTGGGCTTGGCTTTTTTAGTCATGTTCCTGACCTTGAGCGCTTCGAGCACGTACAGCTTGAGGGCGGGGTCCTCAGCCAAGGTATGGCTGGCTTTATGCGCGACATCGCGTCGAACATCTGCACCGTAGCGCTGATAACGCGCAACTTTGTGTTTGGCCTTGACCCAATTTCTTGAGCCTTTGACTCTGCGCGCCTGGCGCTTTTGCCAGCGCTTTTTGTGCTTTTCCTGCTTGAGCAGGCGCTTTTTCTGCACCTGCGAAAAATCGAATCTTTGACCATCGCTGCCCGCCAGGGGAAGAGCAACACCGCGATCCAGGCCTTCTGTCATGGCCAGCAGTTCGGCTTCACTGAACTCGGTGAGCCACTCAAACGTCTCGGCCTCGCTAGGCTCGCCAGTTTCGCCAGGTTCGCCGGTGGCGTCTTCATGGTTGAAAGACAGGTGCCAGCGGCCTGCGCTGATCGACACATGGATGGATGCGGGCGGCAGGAAATCGTTATGGGCATTGAAGCGCAGCATGCCCAACGCAAAGCGCGGTGTGCCAACATGCAGCTGGTACGCGGTGACCTCACCGGTTTGCGGGTTGACGACAGGTGTAAATCTGAACAGTTCGGACGTGATCCAGACGGACTGCTTGCCGCTTTTGTTCTTGATGACGGGACGGCCACCGAGCTTCTGGAAGTAGCGTGCATACGCGCCTTTCCACTTATAGGCGGCGTTGCGCAGAATCTGGCTGGGCACCTCGCTGAGCCAGGGCGTGAGGTCGCTCTTGAAATGGCTGTACTGCTGATCGATGGGGGCGAACTCCCCGGTATGGGTAAGCGACTTGCGCGCAAAACGGCGGAAGTAGCGGTCTTCCTGTACCTTGGCGTTGTAGATGCTGCGCTGGCAACCGATCCAGCGCAACAAGGTTTGCGCCTGGTCGCGGGTCGGGTAACAACGAAAACGATGACCCACTTGCATGCAGGCCAGTATGCACCAGATCATTGAGGCGCATACATGGAAAACACCCGTAAATCTAGCTCACACGCTGTTTTTAACATCAAGCTACATGTTGTTTTTGTGACCAAATACCGCAGAAAGACACTTTCGCCGGAGCTGCTTGCCTACCTCAAGGTCGCGTTTGCCGAATGCCTGGATGCCTGGAGTTGCAAGCTCATGGAGTTTGGTGGCGAAGAAGACCACGTCCATTTGCTGATCGACATCCACCCTGCGCTTGACATTTCCGTGCTGATCAACAACCTCAAGACGGCGAGTGCCAGGCGGGCGAGAAACCGTTTTGCCGGGCATTTGGCGGCGTTTTACCCGAAACCCCTGTTCTGGCACCGTGCCTACTTTGTCGCAAGTGTGGGCGATGCGACGCTGGAGACGGTTCGGGTCTATGTCGATGCACAGGGAACCGAAGAGCATGCACGAAAGAAGCACAAGGCGCCTTGAGCAAGCGCCCTTCGCCTGACCCCACCCTGCCTGCCGGCCAGGGATGGGGAATGCGCTCAGATTTGTTCAAAGCCAGTGGCCGCATGTGCTGCAGCAACCCTCTGCACCTGACGCAGCCTGAAATCAGGCGTACGATAAATTCAATTTTGGAGAACCGCCCCATGAAGACCCTGAAAGTTTGCATTTACGGCGCAGGCGCCATCGGCGGCTGGATTGGCAGCCGGCTGGCGCGTGCTGGCTGCAGCGTCAGCGTGGTGGCGCGCGGCGCCACGCTGGACGCGCTGCAGCTGCACGGCCTGCGCCTGCACGAGGGCCACAGCGTGACGTCGCAAGCCGTGGCCTCCAGCGAGTCGCCGGCGGAACTGGGCGTGCAGGATGTGGTGGTGCTGGCCGTCAAGGCGCCGTCGCTGATCGAAGTGGCGCGCCAGATGGCGTCCCTGATAGGGCCTGACACCCTCGTTCTGACGGCCATGAATGGTGTGCCATGGTGGTTCTTGCAGGGCTTTGGCGGCGCGCTGGCGGGTACGCGGCTGACGTCCGTGGACCCCAGCGGTGAACTGGCCGCCGCCCTGCCGACGCGGCACATCATCGGCTGCGTGGTGCATGCGAGTTGCCTGATGGAGGAGCCTGGAGTGGTGCAGCATCACTTTGGCAACACCCTGATTCTGGGCGAACCTTCGGGCCAGAAGACGGCGCGGGTGCAGCAGCTCGCCGCGCTGCTCACCCAGGCCGGCTTTGACGCCCAGGTGTCCGAACAGATCCAGAAAGACATCTGGTACAAGCTCTGGGGCAACATGACGGTCAACCCGATCAGCGCGCTGACCGGTGCCACCACCGACCTCATCATGCAAGATGAGCTGGTGCGCGGCTTCATCTCCCGCGTGATGCTGGAAGCCAAGGAAATTGGCGCGCGCATCGGCATCCACATCGAGCAGCAACCCGAAGACCGGCACCAGGTCACCCGCAAGCTCGGCGCCTTCAAGACCTCGATGCTGCAGGATGTGGAGGCCGGCAAGGCGCTGGAACTTGACGCGCTGGTGGCCGCCGTGCGCGAACTCGGCCAGCTCACCGGCGTGGCAACGCCATTCACCGATGCGCTGCTGGGGCTGGCGCGGCTGCAGGCGCGGGTGAAGGGGCTGTATTAGGCGCTGTCCCGGGGCTGCACCGCGTCGCGCAGCAGCAATGCCCGGCTGTAGTCCAGGAATTCATCGAGGTGCTTCACCGTGATCGGCAGTTGCAGGGCTTGGCCGCCAGGCACCGCGATATTGCGAAAGCCGACCATGCGCTTGAGGCCATCGGCCAGCAGCGCAAAAACGCCGCGCTCGATGGTGGCGGCCTTGTTGATCAGCACGTCATCGTGCCATAGATGCTTCCCCTTTTTTGAATGTCGCCCAGCAGGCCCGCACGGGCGCTATCGAGCGCGGTTTTGCTCAGGATGGCGGCCTCGTACAGGGCAGCCTGCGCATCGCTGACCCACCAGCGCTGGCCGGTGGTGATGATTTGATACTGCATCACGGTGGAAGCAGCGCGCAAGTCGAGCAAATCCACCGGGCAG
>JBDSZF010000311.1:0-2527 GCA_039925285.1 Polaromonas sp. | reverse complement strand
GGAAACCAGGACCGTAACGGAGCATTGCCGCGATGATCGAGAGCATCAGTGCCATCACGCTGGCCACCCATAACATGTCGCGCGCCGTCCGCTTCTATTGCATGCTGGGATTTGAGATCGTTCATGGCGGTGATGACGCGGTGTTTACGAGCTTTCGGGCTGGAACCAGCTTTCTCAATCTCATCGCACAACCCGCGGAGCGAAACTGGTCTTGGTGGGGGCGCGCCAGCCGATGCCCGGCACGCGGTGGTGGGTGTGCTCGACCGATGCGCGCGGCCCGGTGTCGGTGGTCACGCCTATGCCCAGCACGATTTTTTGCAGCCTGGCTTCGCGCACCTGCACCTGCACGGGAACTGCCTGCGGGTCGTTCTCGGGGTTGATGAAGACATAGGCCGAATCAAAATAGCCGCTCGAAGCCAGCCGTTGCTGCGCCTGCACCAACTGGTTCAGGTCGTAAATATCGCCCTGGTTCAGGCGTGCCAGCCTGGGCACCAGCAAGGGGTCATAGCGTTCCACGCCGCTGACCTGCATCGGGCCGAGCCGGTACAGCGGGCCGGAATCCAGATCGACCCTCAGGCTGGCAATGCGCGCCGGGGCATCGACGTCGGCCAGGCTGCCGGCCAGCTTGCCAGCCGGGTAGCGGCGCGCGACCAGCTGCCGCAAGGCCTGGGTTTTGGCGCCACTCCAGCCATCCTGCGTGAAACGCAGGCCGGTCGGCAGGCGCCAGTCGCGCTCGATTTCATGGCGCTGGGCCATTGCGTCGGCATCTGGCGAGTCGGCAATATCGCCTGCAAAGCTGATGGCCACCGGGCCGATATGGGTGGCTTGCCCGGGTTCTACGGCGACCACGATGACTTGCCGCTGGTTGACGCCGCCTTCGCGCGTGATGCGGATGTCGGGGCTGAAGTAGCCGAGCGTGCCGACCAGGTTGCGAACATTGCGCTCGGCCAGCACGATCAGGCGTTCCATTTCTGCCTCGTCCAGATCGGTGACGGCGCGGTAGCGCTGCAGTTCAAGGTGTCTTTTAAGCATCTCGCGCACTTCCGGCGGGGCGCGAACCGTGATGTCAAAAGCCGTCACTTCAGGCGCGGCGCTGGTCGGGCCGACAGAGCCCTGCGGCGTGGGTTCAGGTGCTACTTTTTCGGGCGGAGGTTCAGGCGGCGGCGCGGTTTGCTGGACGTCGGAAGGCGGCGTTGTCGCCGACGAAATGGACGGGCTTGCAGGCGATTCGGGCGCGGCAGCTTGCGCCTTGGCCGCAGATCCCAGCAGCAGGGCCGCCAAGGCAAAACAGGTCAATGCAAAGCGAGAGGAGACTGGCTTGGCAGCGGCGGCCGTTCGCGCGCAGTGGGTACGGGAATGGGTCACGGGTCCGAGTTTACTTTGATCATTATTTCGAGAGCAGCCGGATGGCTTCCTCCAGCCCCTTGAGGGTCAGCGGGTACATGCGCTGGCCCATCAGCTGCTGGATCACGCTGATGCTCTGGCGGTATTGCCACACGCCCTGCGGCTCGGGGTTGATCCAGGCGAATTTGGGGAAGGCGCTGGTCAGCCGCTGCAGCCACTCGGCGCCGGCTTCCTCGTTGTTGTATTCCACGCTGCCGCCGGCCTGCAATATTTCGTAGGGACTCATGGTGGCGTCGCCGACAAAGATCAGTTTGTAGTCCTTGTTGTATTTGCGGATGATGTCCCAGGTCGGAAACTTCTCGGCAAAGCGGCGCCGGTTGTTCTTCCACATGAAGTCATAGACGCAGTTGTGGAAATAATAGAACTCCAGGTGCTTGAACTCGGCCTTGACGGCGGAGAACATTTCCTCGACGCGGTGGATGTGGTCATCCATGGTGCCGCCGACGTCCATCAGCAGCAGCACCTTCACGTTGTTGTGGCGCTCGGGGACCATCTTGATGTCGAGCCAGCCGGCATTGGCCGCGGTCGAGCGGATGGTGTCGTCCAGGTCCAGCTCTTCGGCATTGCCCTGGCGGGCAAACTTGCGCAGGCGCCGCAGCGCGACCTTGATGTTGCGCGTGCCGAGTTCCTGGGTGTCGTCGTAGTCCTTGTAGGCGCGCTGGTCCCAGACTTTCACGGCGCTGCGGTTGCGGCTTTTTTCCTGGCCGATTCGGATGCCCTGCGGATTGAATCCGTTGGCGCCAAACGGCGAGGTGCCCCCCGTGCCTATCCATTTGCTGCCGCCTTCGTGGCGCTCTTTTTGCTCTTCAAAACGCTTCTTTAACGTTTCCATGAGCTCGTCCCAGCCCATTTTTTCAATCTTCGCCTTGTCCTCGGGGCTCAGTTCAAGCTCCAGGTTCTTGCGCAGCCACTCAAGGGGAATGTCCTTGGTGAAGTCGGCCAGCATCTCCACGCCCTTGAAGTAGCTGGCAAAGGCGCGGTCGAACTTGTCGTAGTGCTTTTCGTCCTTCACCAGCACGGTGCGGCTCAGGTAATAGAAGTCGTCGATGCTGTAGGCGCCTTCGCCCGCCTGGCCGCTGTTCGGGCCGACCACGCCGGCCTGCAGCGCTTCGAGCAGCATCAG
>JBDSZF010000310.1:0-10572 GCA_039925285.1 Polaromonas sp. | reverse complement strand
CTGGCCGGGCGCGTCGCCATCGGCCTGCCGCCCACGCTGGCCCGGGTGCTGACGGTGCCGCTGACACGCACCTTTCGCAAGCAGCTGCCCGACGCCCAGCTGTCCATCAGCGAAGGCCTGTCCACGGTGATGCAGGAATGGCTGATCAACGGACGGCTGGACATCGCGGTCCTCTACAACGCGCAGCCGGCTGCCGGTATCTAGATGATGCCGCTGCTCGATGAGGATTTACTGCTGGTGCAGGCCCGTCCGCCCGGCCTGCAGGAAGATCCTCCGCCGCCGCCCATCACGCTGCGGGACGTGGCCAAACTGCCGCTGGTGATTCCCAGCCGGCCCAATGCGATTCGCATGCATGTGGAATCAGAAATGGCGGGCATCGGCTGCCGGCCCGTGATTGCGCTGGAAATTGACGGCGTGTCCGCCATCCTTGACCTGGTGGCCGACGGTGCAGGCTGCGCCGTGCTGCCCTCCAATGCCGTGGCCAGTTCCATCAAGCCATCGGCGTTTACCGTTCGCATGATTTGCGAACCGTCGCTGCGCACCCGCCTGTCGCTGGTCACCAGTTCACTGCGGCCGGCCACCATGACGCAGCAGGCCACGCTGGCGCTGATCGGGCAGACCGCCAAAATGCAGCTCGGCAACATTTTCCGGCTTTCAACAGGCCTTGCGAAGGCTAACTGTCAGATGGAAAACGAATAGCTGCAGCCGCGCTTTCAAATCGCGGGCATGAAATACCCTGCGGTACCAGGAAATTGTTCGATCGGTCTCTGAAAGACAAGAACGCCCGGTGCTTTGTCAGCGCCGGGCGTTCTTGATTGAGGCCTTTGATTGTCCTGACTCGCCTGTCAGTTCCCCTTCAGGGTGGGCAAAGCCAAACCATTTACCGTTTAGTTCAGGGCTGACCTCTTGCCGTCTTTATAGACATACAGGGTGATGGCCGGGTTCTTCAACTCGCCATGGGGCTCGAAAGCGATGGTGGTCGTGACGCCCTTGAAATTGGCTTTGATCAGCTCAGGGGTGTACACCTTTGGATCGGTCGAATTGGCGCGTTTCATCGCATCAACCAGAACGAAGGTCGCATCATAGGTGTAGGGGCTGTAGATCTGGAACTGGCCCGGGTATTTGGCGTCGTAACGTTTTTTCCAGGCTTCTCCACCAGGCATCTTGACCAGCGATGATCCGCCTTCAGCGCAGACCACATTGTTCAGCGTCTTGGCGCCGCCTGCGAGCTTGGCGAGTTCAGCGGTGCAGATGCCGTCACCGCCAAAATACTTGACGTTGCTCATGCCGAGCTGCTCCATCTGGCGCAACATCGGACCGCCTTGTGCATCCATGCCGCCGAAGAACACGGCGTCGGGGCTTTTGGACTTGACGGCTGTCAGGATGGCCATAAAGTCGGTGGCCTTGTCGGTCGTGTATTGTTCATCCACGACCGTCATGCCTTTGGCCAGAGCGGTCTTTTTGAACACTTCGGCAACGCCCTGTCCGTAGGCGGTACGGTCGTCAATGATGGCGACTTTTTTCAGTTTCAGCGCATCCGCTGCATAGAAACCAAGACCAGCGCCCAGGGCGTTGTCGTTGGCGATGATGCGGTAGGTGGTTTTGTAGCCGGGCTTGGTCAGGTTGGGGTTGGTGGCTGCGCCTGTCACCATGGGAATTCCGCAGTCGTTGTAAACCTTGGCAGCAGGAATGGTGGTTCCCGAATTCAGGTGACCGACGACACCCGCCACTTTGGAATCGCACAGTTTCTGTGCAACTGCCGTGCCCTGTTTTGGATCAGCTGCATCGTCTTCAGCCACCAGTTCAAACTTGATTTTTTTGCCGCCGATCACGATATTCTGCGCATTCAGATCGTCAATGGCCATGCGCGCACCATTTTCATTGTCTTTGCCGTAGTGAGCCTGAGAACCGGACATGGGCGCCACATGGCCAATCTTGACGACAGCATCCTGCGCTGAAGCCAGGCCTGCCACCATCGCAAGGGTTGCAACTACTGTCAGTTTCAATTTCATCTGCATAAAACACTCCGGTTAGAAAAAATACCTGGGAAGGTTGAGAACGGTTCTTGGCTCAACGGTGAAGAACATAACGCAATTTATGGGCCCGCACCATAGCAACGTCCCTAGGTCGGCTTTGATCAGGGGGAGGTTTACCTTTGCAGAGGATTATTTTTCGACTGAATCGAAAATAACGCAGATTCCCGGACAAAGGCATGGGTCACGGATTCACGCACGAGCAGTTCAATCTCTTCACGAAGACGCGGCATCAGGGCCTTTGTGTGCGCCAGGATCAGCTGCTCGATAGCGTCGTGCAAGCGACGCTCAAGCATCAGGTCTACCCCTTGCATCACACGCTGCACCAACAGCTCCTGCGTCTCGACCGAAATCTCGGCCGGCGCAATGTCCGCGCTGACTGTGGCTTCAGGCGTTGACGCCGGATGGACGATATCCGTCAATGTCGGCACGTGACGTGGTGGCTCCGTCAAACGGCTCATGCGCCGCCTCCAGGCTGGGCGAGGTCATGTCTTTTCAAGGCATAACCGCGTGCGGCGTAATGCTTCCAGCGGCTGCGTCCTGCCATCACATCTTCAGCAGGCAGCGCGACCACTTCAATAAAACGCTCAAAACCTTCAAACCCGCCAGGGACGCCCAGCCCCAGATTCACCAGAACTTCACGACCTGAACAATCCGCAAGCGACGCCGTGAGCACGATCGGCGTGGCCGCCAGGGTGGCAACCGATGCCGTGGCCATGCAGTGCGGAACAAACTCTGCAGCGGAAAAACGCCACAGCAGCGCATCCAGTTCAGCCAGCACTTCAGGCTCGGCGCTTACCACCACCCTGGCGCCACTGAGGTAGGCCTTGCGCAGCAAGCGGCAGCTGTAGGCCAGCTTGTCAGGCACATTGAAATGAAAGGCAATCTCGGTCATGCCCGGGTTCTGGCGGCAGGCGTGCTTCTTTTGGCGGTCCTGGCTTTTGCGGGTGCTTTTGCGGCTTCCTCTGCTGGCACCTGGCTGAGCAGATAGTCAAGCAGCAAGGGCACCGGACGGCCGGTCGCGCCTTTGGCGGCGCCACCTTTCCAGGCCGTTCCGGCGATGTCCAGGTGCGCCCAGGGAAAGTCGCCAGCAAAGCGTTGCAGAAACTTGGCGGCCGTCACCGAACCGCCGGCCCGCCCCGCCACATTGGCGATGTCGGCAAAATTGGTTTTAAGTCCTTCTGCATAGTCGTCGTCCAGCGGCATCCTCCAGCACGGATCAAGCGAGGAATCGCCCGCTTTAGCCAGGGATTCGGCCAGCGCTTCGTGGTTTGAAAAGAGTCCGCTGCGCACACCGCCCAGCGCCACCACGCAGGCCCCCGTCAGCGTGGCGATGTCAACCACGGCCCTGGGCTTGAAGCGCGCTGCATAGGTCAGGGCATCACACAGCACCAGCCGCCCCTCCGCATCGGTGTTCAGGATTTCGATGGTCTGACCGCTCATGCTGGTCACCACATCGCCCGGCTTGATGGCGCGCTCGCCGGGCATGTTCTCGCAGGCCGGAATCAGCCCCACCACATTGAGCGCCGGCTGCAGTTCGGCCAAAGCGCGGAAAGTGCCCAGCACACTGGCGGCGCCGCACATGTCAAACTTCATCTCGTCCATTTCGGCCGCCGGCTTGATCGAGATGCCGCCGGTATCAAAGGTGATGCCCTTGCCAATCAGCACGACCGGCGCTTCAGCCCTGGCAGCGCCTTCATAACGCAGCACGATGAAACGCAAGGGCTCTGCCGTACCCTGCGCAACGGCCAGGAAAGCGCCCATGCCGAGTTTTTCCACTTCTTTGTGACCCAGCACTTCGGCCTTGATACGGGGCAGTTTTGCGAGTTCCTTGGCAGCACCTGCCAGCAGGGTAGGCGTGGCATGGTTGGCGGGACGGTTGGCCCATTCCTTGGCCAGTTCAATGCCCGCGACCAGGCCGATGGCTTTGTCGAATCCTGCCTGCGCATTCGCAAGGTCGTCCACAGCCACCACAAGGCGCTGCAGTTTCCCGGCAACTGGTTTGGATTTGGTCGTGCTGTAAGCGTAAGCGGCCTCGCTGCAGGCCACCACGGCAGCGCGCACGGTCTCGGGCTGGATCTTGCCGAGCGCACTGAGGCAAAGAACGGCGCGCTGGGCATTGCTGGTCTTCAGGGCCCCCATGGCGGCATTGACTGCAGTTCGGATATTTTTGGGACTGGCGTCGCCGACCCCCACCAGCAGCACCCGCGTGGCCGCAATGCCAGGCGTGCGGTAGGCACTCAGCAGCTTGCCTGGCTTGAGCTCCAGATCACCGGACTTGATCGCCAGTGCCGCCAGCAGCGACAAAGCGTCATCACCGGCGCTCATGCCTTCTGGGATGAGCACCATCAGCGCATCGGCTTTTTCGCTGCAAATAAGAGTACGGGTCAGAGTTTTAAGTTCAAAGTCCATAATTCAGGGTTCAGGGTCGGGTAGAGAAACCAACTTACACAAAAAAAAATAAAGCACAGCAACACAAGGCAGCCATCCAGTCAATGTTATTCCAATCTTCAATTCGCAAGGAATTGGCCCGCACTTTTGGCGCCACCCTGGTGGTGCTCATCACCATCGTCATGACCATCGTGCTGATCCGCACCCTGGGCCAGGCTTCGCGCGGCTCCATCAGTCCGCAGGATGTGATGCTTTTCATGGCTTATTCCGGCCTCGGGCGCTTGCCGACCATCCTGACACTGTCGCTTTTCATTGCCATGGTGACGACCCTGTCGCGCATGTACCGCGACAGTGAAATGGTGGTGTGGTTCACCAGCGGCCAGGGACTGGCCGGCTTTTTGCGCCCGCTGTTTCATTTCGCCTGGCCGGTACTGCTGGTCATTTCCCTGATGGCGCTGTTTGTCTGGCCCTGGACGAACCAGCAGACCCGCGACATGCAAAGCCGTTATCAGCAGCGTGGCGACCTTGACCGCGTTACGCCCGGCGTGTTCCAGGAGTCATCCAGCGGCAACCGAATTTTTTTCATCGACCGCGATCTGGCTGGCGAGCAAGCCAGCAACAACGTGTTCATCGCCACCACCGAAAAAGGCAAAAACACCATCACCACGGCCCGCTCAGGTCGGCTTGAAAGCAAGGACGACGCCCAGTTCCTGATGCTTTCCAATGGCCAGCGGCTTGAAAACGAGATGGGGAAATCGGCACTCAAGATCAGCGACTTTGAGGAATATGGCGTCAAGACCAGTGAGGCAGACCTTCTTGGAAAAGCCGCACCGGAAGCCAAGCTGCTGTCCACCCGCTCGCTCATCAAAGACCCCTCTCGCAGCAATCTGGGCGAACTGGCCTGGCGGCTTGGGCTGGCCCTGTCGGCCATCAACTTTGTGATTCTGGCGGTGGCGCTGGCCAGCGTGAATCCCCGGGGCGGACGCAGTGGCAACATGATTTTTGTCGTGCTGGCCTTCGTGGTTTACAACAACCTGCTCAATCTGGGGCAAAGCTGGATTTTTGTCGGACTGATCGGTTTCGGCCCTCTTTTGCTGACCCTGCATGGCGGCGTCCTGCTGCTCGGACTGGCATGGCTGACCAAGCGGCATAGCCACTGGCGCTTCGGGCCCAGGCACAGGCCGCAGCCTGCTCCGCCTGCAGGACGCGCCGGGAGTTCGTCTTGAAAACCATACGCCGCCTGATTTATGGCGAAGTCCTGGCCTCGATCGCCCTGGTCGCACTGGGCTTTTTGGCACTCTTCTTCTTTTTTGACCTGGTTGATGAGCTGCAGTACCTCGGCAAAAACAATGGCCTGGGCGACAACGTTTACCAGATCAGGCATGCGCTGCTGTATGTAGGCCTGCTGATTCCCAATCACCTCTATGAGCTGCTGCCGATTTCGGTACTGATTGGCAGTATTTTTGTCATGGCACGACTGGCCCAGAGTTCGGAATACACGATTCTGCGAACCAGCGGGCTGGGCCCCTGGCGCGCCCTCAAGCTGCTGCTGGGACTGGGTGTGTTTTTCGTGGCTCTCAGCTTTGTCGTGGGTGATTACATTGCGCCCGCCAGCGAGCGCGCCGCGCAATTGCTCAAGGCGCGCTACCAGGGCAAGATCACCGTCGGCCAGACCGGCGCCTGGCTCAAGGAAAAGCAGGCCCACAGCAACTTCGTTGTCAATGTCAGGGAACTGTCGCCCAACAATGAAATGCACGGCGTTCAAATTTACGAATTCAACAGCAAGGGACTGATCGTATCGACCACCGAGGCACCGGTTGGGAGATTTTCCTTTGATGCGGCCTGGTTGCTGCGCAATGCCACGCGGGTCGAGTTTGAAGTCCCTTCGGGTGCGAGCCAGCCCGACGCTGCCCAGCAACAGGCCAAAGTGACCCGCACGACGGCTGAAAGCTTTCGCTGGCCCACCGAGATCAGCACAGAAATGGTGTCGGTCTCGCTGCTCAAGCCCGATCGCATGGCGACCATTGACCTCTTCAACTACATCCGCCATCTGGAAGCCAATGACCAAACTTCCCAGCGCTATGAAATCGAGTTCTGGAGAAAGGTGTTTTACCCACTCAGCTGCCTCGTCATGGTGATGCTGGCCCTGCCCTTTGCCTACCTTCATTTCCGCTCTGGCGGCATAGCGGGCTACGTGTTTGCCGGCGTCATGATCGGCATCAGCTTTTTCCTGCTGAACAACGTATTTGGCTACATCGGCAACCTGCGTAACTGGCAGCCCTGGCTGGCAGCGGCGACCCCGGGGCTGATTTACATGGCCGTGTCCATGGGCGCGTTCGGCTGGCTGGTGCTCAGACGCTGACCGGCCCAATCCGACATCCGGCTCAACCCCCTCAGACTGACCCATGACCCCTACAGCACCGGTGCCGCGCGGCATTATTTTATTTGCCCACGGTTCGCGCGATCCGCTGTGGCGCCAGCCGATTGAAGCCGTCGCCGCGCAGATCAGCGCCCGCCAGCCCGGCATCCTGGTGCGCTGCGCCTATCTGGAAATCTGCGCCCCATCCCTGCCTGAAGCGGCTGCCGACGTGATCGCATCGGGCGCTCGACAGTTAAGGGTCTTTCCGCTTTTTCTGGGGGTTGGAAAACATGCGCGTGAAGATCTGCCGCTGCTCATCGAACAAATCAGGGCGTCGCATCCTGACGTGCTCATTGAACTCCTGCCAGCGGCTGGCGAGTACGAACAGATGACGATGCTGATGGCTGATATTGCCGTGGCCTGAGCGTTCAGGGCTAGCGCCCAGGCTCTTCAAACTGTTGTGACGCCGGGCTTTCTTTAGCTCATTTCAGGCACAATGAAACCAAAAATCAGCATGAATTTCATATGAACCTGCATCAATTCCGCTTTGTCCAGGAAGCGGTCCGCCGCAACCTGAACCTGACCGAAACCGCCCGCGCGCTGCATACCTCGCAGCCCGGCGTTTCCAAAGCCATCATCGAGCTTGAAGAAGAACTGGGCGTGGAGATATTCGCGCGTCATGGCAAGCGCCTCAAGCGCGTGACCGAGCCTGGCCAGCATGTGCTCAAAAGCATCGAGCTGATCATGCGCGAAGTCGGCAACCTGCGGCGCATCGGCGAACAGTATTCCGCCCAGGACAGCGGCACGCTCTCGATTGCCACCACCCACACCCAGGCCAGGTATGTGTTGCCGGTACCGGTCGCCCGACTGCGCGAAGCCTTTCCCAAAGTCAACGTCAGCCTGCATCAGGGCTCGCCCGACCAGGTGGCGCGCATGGTGCTTGATGAAGTCGCCGAGATCGGCATTGCCACGGAATCATTGAGCCAGTACGACGATCTGGTCACGCTGCCCTGCTATGAATGGCAGCACATGCTGGTGATGCCCCTGGACCATCCACTGGCCACCAAAGAGCACATCACGCTGGAAGACCTGGCGCAGGAACCGCTGATCACCTACCACCCGTCGTTCACCGGGCGCGCCAAGATCGACCAGGCGTTTGCCGCCAAACACCTGCATCCACGCATTGCCCTCGAAGCGATTGATTCCGACGTGATCAAGACCTATGTGCGTCTCGGGCTGGGCCTGGGCATCGTGGCCGAAATGGCGCTCAAGGACGACGGCAGCAATACCGACTTGCTGGCCATCCCCGCAGGCCCGTTATTTGGCATCAACGTGGCCCGCGTGGCTTTCAAGCGCAGCGCCTACCTGCGCAATTTCGTCTATAAATTTGCCGAATTGCTCAGTGACAAGCTCAATCGCGACCTGATTACCAAGGCCATGACAGGCCGCCTCAACGACTACGAAGCCTGAACATGCATCGATCCAGCACCACGCCAGCACTCAAGAGCAAGCTGCCGAAGGTCGGCACCACGATTTTTAGCGTCATGTCGGCGCTGGCGGCTGAAAAAAATGCCGTCAATCTCGGCCAGGGGTTTCCTGATTTCGACTGCGACCCGCAACTGGTCAACGCCGTCACCGACGCCATGCAGCGCGGCCTCAACCAGTATCCGCCCATGGCCGGCGTGCCGGTATTGCGCGAAGCCGTTGCCGCCAAACTGGCTGCCCTCTACGGTGGCGCTTATGACGCCGGCAGCGAGATCACCATCACGGCGGGCGCCACGCAAGCCATCATCACCATCATTCTTGCCGTGGTGCATCCTGGCGATGAAGTCATCGTGCTGGAGCCATGCTACGACAGCTATGTCCCGAATATTGAACTGGCAGGCGGCACCATGGTGCGCGTGCCTTTGACGCCGGGAACGTTTCGCCCCGATTTCGAAAAAATCAAGGCGGCCATCAGCCCCAAGACCCGTGCCATCATTGTCAATTCTCCGCACAACCCGAGCGCGACGGTGTGGAGCGAAGCCGACATGCTCAGGCTGCAGGAAATTCTGGCGCCCACCGATGTCCTGCTGATCAGCGACGAGGTCTACGAACACATGGTGTTTGATGCCGACAAGGGCCTTTCATCCACTGCGCACCAAAGCGCCGCCCGCTTTCCCGGACTGGCAGCGCGCGCCTTCATTGTCAGCAGCTTTGGCAAAACCTACCACGTCACCGGCTGGAAGGTCGGTTATGTGGCTGCGCCAGCCGCGCTGACGGCGGAATTTCGCAAGGTCCACCAGTTCAATGTGTTCACCGTCAACACGCCGGTGCAGCATGGGCTGGCCGCTTATATGGCCGATGACCGGCCTTACCGGGATCTGCCGGCTTTTTACCAGCGCAAACGCGACCTGTTCCGCGCTGGCCTGGAAAACACCCGCTTCAAGCTGCTGCCCAGCGAAGGCAGTTATTTCCAGTGCGTCGATATTTCAGAAGTCAGCCATCTCGGTGAAGCCGATTTCTGTCAATGGCTGACCACCGAAATCGGCGTGGCGGCGATTCCTCTGTCGGCGTTTTATGGCGCTGGCTTTGACCAGCGGGTGGTGCGCTTTTGCTTTGCCAAGAAAGATGCGACGCTTCATCTGGCACTGGAGCGGCTGGCCAGACTGTAGGCAACTCCTGACGCCTGTACACGCCGCCTTCCTGCCTGGCTCACGGGGCACCCGGGCAAGAATACAGGCATACATAACAAGGAGTTTTAAATGTCCCTATCGCTTATTTTGCTGATCATTCTGATCCTGATCCTGGTCGGTGCCCTGCCCACCTGGGGTCACAGTCGCAGCTGGGGCTATGGTCCCAGCGGCGGTATTGGCCTGGTGGTCATTATCCTGATCGTGCTGCTGCTGATGGGCCGAATCTAGTCGCTGCTTCACCCCCCTGAAAAAGGACCTTGCAAAACAAGGTCCTTTTTTCGTTTTCGGAACAGGACCAATCTTTGGCCTGTTTGCGCTTTGTCAAATGCAGCATTGCTCACAATTTCTACGATGGGTCCTTCACATCACTTAACGAAAGTGGAGGCAAGCATGAAAACCAGTGCGCCAATTCAACACGACCTCAGCCCCATAGCGAGGGGGAGAGTCCGCACCAGGCTACGTCAAAGATCTCGCATCGATACGTGACAAATCGGTGAGTCAGGAAATCACAACCATTGTTCAACACAAGAAAGCGAGCTTCAAAATGAAACGACTGCAAGTTCTTCCACTTGTTCTGGGTCTATTTTTCACATTTTCCGCGGCTATGGTCAACGCGCAAACCGCAGGCGCAACAGCCGGGGCGACACCGATGACGCGCGAGCAGGTCAAGATGGAACGCGACGAGTTTCTTCGCACGCACCGCTGGGATACAGAAACGGATAACTGGGTCATGAAACCGGGCATCGAAGCCCCCGCTGGCATGAAGTCGCGGGCCGAGGTCAAAGCGGAACGGGAAGAGTTCATGCGCAACCACCGCTGGGACCAGGTCAGCGACAACTGGTTGCCGATGGATAAGGCGCCGCGCGATTTGAGCAAGTTGTCACGCGAACAAGTGCGCGCCGAGGCGGCTCAATTCGTTCGCACGCACCGGTGGGACGACGACAAAAGTGCCTGGGTAGAGATCACCCCGAGGCCCCCGAGAGCCAGGAAATAGCAGTTCGCAGGGCTTGGGCAATCATCCCAACTGCGTCCACGCCTTCTCCAGCCGTTTCAAGCTCACGGGCTGCGGGGTGCGCAGTTCTTGAGCGAAGAAGCTCACGCGCAGTTCTTCCAG
>JBDSZF010000309.1:0-2755 GCA_039925285.1 Polaromonas sp. | reverse complement strand
GAAGTCCCGCTCCAGTGTTGTGCGCTGATGAGGGCGCCCATGCCACCACTATTCGCCAAAAAGCCTGGAGTCATCGGCCCCATCGCAGGTTCAGTCTTGTCTTGAGTCATTTTTTGAATGTTGGCGCTGGGGCTTTTCAGGACACCCCATTCCAATCCGCATTAAAGTTAGCGCATTTCTACGCGGCCCTCCTTGAGGGATAAACTCCGGCGAGTTTCATGTTACTCGTTGTTACTTGTTATCTCAATGGGGACAGAGCTGGCCGAGTCGTTCAGGGCTGCGCGTACCATCGGCGAGCTATTGTTCATAGACGTCGTCCTGCCTCAGGTCTGTATGACCGAAATATGCTCTGTTCCGCTCTCGGGCAGCCAGACTTCGCCCGGCCGGCCCAATATCTGACGGATGTTGGCGTTCTCGCGTGGCAGGGGGTAGCTGTGGAATTTTTCCGTGCGCGGATCGAATGAGACGATGGTATTGCTGGCCCATTCGCTTGTCCACACCATGTCGCGCTCGTCCACATACACCGCATAAGCCTGCGGCGTCTTGCCTGGCAGCTTCCAGCTGCGCCAGCGGCTGGCGGAGGTGCTGGCCGCCGGGTCGTGCATCGAGAGTTGGCCACTGTTCCATTCGCTCACCCAGATGCGGCCCTGGCTGTCACTCCAGACGCGGCGCGCGCCCTGCCTGGGCGTGAGCGGCTCGACCACTGTGGACTCGCCAGAGCGACGGTCGAGGCGCGCAATGAAGCTGCCCGCCAGCGAACACCACCAGACCTCGCCGGCGGGCGTGGCGCAGATGCCATAAGGACCGCGCCCGCGTGGCGATTCCTTGACCGTGACCTGGCCCGACTTGACTGCCACCTTGCCCACGTAACCGCTTTGCCCGGTAAACCACAGGTCGCCATCGCCATCAAAAGCGCCCGTGTTCAGGTTGGCATAGGACGTGCCCTGAGGCAGGGGAAAACGGCGCACCCCGCGCTCCAGCCAGCTCACGCGCACGATAGCGTTTTGTCCGCTGTCGGTGATCCAGGCCGCCTGGTCTGGTCCCTGGATCACGCCATGCGGCGAAGAGCCCGGACCCAGCACCACCAGTTCGGTTCGGCCGGTCTTCGGGTCAAACCAGCCCAGGTGTCCGCTGGCCTGCGCCGTGAACCACACGCCGCCATCCGGCGCGGGCGCCACGTCATGAATGCCGGTGCGACGGGGCGTTTGCAGCTGCCACGATTGCATCCTGCCGGTGCCGGCTGCTGTCTGTGCCAGCCCAGGCCTGGCACCTACCAAGGACAGGGCGGTTGCAACACCGGCCGCGCTGAGTGCCTTTCGCCTTGTGAATGAGTGCATGGGACATCTCGTTTGCAATGGAGGAAGTCCGATTTTGCACCTTGCGTCGTGGTTCGTGAATGGATAGGGGGTTAAGTTGATAGGGCGCAAGATTTTGTATAGATTGTTGGCGCTCATTCCATGGTGCATGCTGGCAGCGCCTCGCCGCTCTTTAACTTCAATTCACGGCTGGGCTGATTTCCGCCAGCGCGGGCCCCACCACCGCTTCAAGTTGCGCCCGCAGCCAGCGATGCGCGGCGTCCTGCTGGTAGCGGACATCCCAGATGGCATACATCGGCATGCCCGGTAAGGGCCGCGGTGGCGGGCAACTGGCCAGGCCTTGCAGGGCGTGGCGTGCCAGCAGGCTGGATGCGGTGGTCAGCAGCTTTGTTCCGCGCACAAAGGCGGGCAGGGCGCTGAAGCTGGGCACCATCACTGCAATCCGGCGGGCAATGCCGTCGGCGATCAGGTGCTGGTCCAGGTCCAGGCTGCGGCGCGCCTCATAGACCACCGTGGCATGGTCAGCGGCCAGGTAAATCGGCCTCAGTGCATGGCGCATCACGTACCGCGGTTTTCTCGACCAATGACATCACCCATACGCTGCACTACCTGCTCAAGCTGCTGGACAACATGAAGCATCTCGATGGCGATGAAGCGCCGGAGCCGCCGGATGCGGCCTGATGTTCCGGCGGGTGGGTCGATGCCGTTTCCGGGTTTTGAAGACTACTGGCGGCTATTCCTGGGCGGCCAGAGGGCCTGCCCCCGGCCTACGCCATGTCGCTCAATGAATCGGCGAGGGTCCGCCTACGGGAAGGCATGAAGGAGAAAATCCCTGTGCTTCCTGATGGATCGATCTCGATGACTGCAAGGGCGTGGGCAATTTGCGCACGAATCCCAGCGCAGGCGAGGGTCGATCAAGCAAGCCTTCACCCCGGCGCTCTCAAGGCGACGTTGAGTTGATCAACCACTTCGGCCCAGTCGGCATCCTCAAGAATCTCTTCTCGCAACAAGCTCGCCTGCGCCGGCGTCCAGAAAGGTGCGTCGGCGAGCAGGATTGCGGCGGCCAGGGGCGAGTGGGTGGCGAGAAATTCAGCGATTGCCTGCTCATCGGCTGGCAATCCCAATTGTGCAAAAAGCTCAGAAAAACGATGAAATGACTTTTCCATAGTGAGTAATCTCCTGCCTTGACGAAATGAACGATAAGTATCAGGGACAATCCGCCAGGCAATCGACACTTTCGTGAGCCTGTTGAAATTGAGAATTGAGGATTGAACAGGCTTTCAGGAAAGCCAACGCAAAAACGCGGCGGCTGTTAGCGCCGTCGCGGCCAGCGTGGTGAGCGCGCGCCAGGTCGTTTGCTGTGCCCGTTCGCTCCATCCCATGCCACGATAGAGATACGCGGCGACAAGCACGAAGCCCGCAGCGGCGCATGCGATCTT
>JBDSZF010000308.1:0-6148 GCA_039925285.1 Polaromonas sp. | reverse complement strand
CGTGTTTGACCTGCTGGGGCGTGACGGTGGCAAGACCCGCTCGCTGTTTCACGACCAGTTGAACAGCCAGGGCAGCTTCGAGCTGGGCGCCGACCCGGCGTTTGCCATGGCGGCCGGGCGTTACGGTTTTGTCAGCGGCAAGAGCCTGCACGCCGACCGGCTGGCGACGATTCGGGACACCTGGCAGCGCTTTGGCACCATGATCGACACCCATACTGCCGACGGTGTCAAGGTGGCGCGTGAACATCTCCAGCCTGGCGTGCCGATGATCGTTCTGGAAACCGCCTTGCCCATCAAGTTCGCGGCCACCATTGAAGAAGCGCTGGGCCAGCCGCCAGCGCGCCCGGCCCGGTTTGAAGGTATCGAAGCCTTGCCCAAACGCGTCAAGGTGTTGCCGGCTGATGCGGCAGTCATCAAGCGCTATATTGCCGAGAATGTGCATTAAATCAGGTGTTTGCGAATATCCCACGGGCGTAGGAAGCTATTTAATTAATAGCAATTATGAAACCCTGAAGGCCGCTTCATGAAGGTGGTGGGATTTGCCGGGTATTCAGGCTCAGGCAAGACCACGCTGGTCGAAAAGCTGATACCCGCCCTCAAGCTGCGCGGCCTGCGGGTGTCGGTGGTCAAGCATGCCCATCACCGCTTTGACATCGACCATCCCGGCAAGGATACGTTTCGCCACCGTGAAGCCGGTGCTTTTGAAGTCGTGGTGGCCTCGCAAAACCGGCTGGCGCTGATGCGCGAGTTCGAGCAGCCGTCCGAGCTGAGCGTGCATCACCTGATTGCCGAACTGTACGAGGGCGTGGACTGGGTGCTGGTCGAAGGTTTCAAGCACAGCGATTTGCTCAAGATTGAAGTCTGGCGTGCCGCATCCGGCAAGCCCACCCGTTATCAGGACGATGATTTCATCGTGGCCATTGCCACCGATTCGCCCGGGCAATTGCTCCAGGCAACCTTGCGTCCGGTGCTGGATTTGAACGATGCAGACGCCGTGGCTGACTTCCTCGTCAACAATCAGGAACGTTTTCAGTACTCGTTTGAAGAACGTTCCGACTGACCCCTATCAACGCAGATTTGTCTACCTTGCCATGAACCCCGCTCCTCCATCACAAACGCCCGCAAGCGTTCCACTGATTGCACGCGCTCCCATGAAGCCGCTCGACCTGGCGCTCAGCGAGTTGCTGGCCTCTGCCGCACCGCTGGCGCCCGCCCAAAGCGTTTCGACCTTTGAGGCCGATGGCCGGGTACTGGCGCAAGACCTGCTGTCCGGCCTGGATGTGCCGGCGCATGACAACAGCGCCATGGATGGCTATGCCGTGCGTTGCGCGGACTGGGCTGATGCCGGGACGATTTTGCAGGTCGGCCAGCGCATTCCGGCGGGCAGCAGCGGGCACTTGCTGGCGGCGGCCAGTGCCGCCCGGATTTTTACCGGCGCGTCGATTCCGCCCGGCGCTGATGCCGTGGTGATGCAGGAAGATTGCGATGCGGTCGGGGCTGGCATTCGCATCCAGGTGCAGCCCAGGCCGGGCCAGTGGATTCGCCGGCGCGGCGAAGACGTGGCAGCCGGCAATGTGGTGCTGCAGCGTGGCGAACGCCTGAGTCCCGCCTCCTTGGGGCTGGCCGCCAGCATCGGCTTTGACAAGTTGTCCGTCGCCCCGCGCGTGCGGGTGGCCCTGTTTTCTACCGGTGACGAACTCGTCATGCCCGGCGACGTAGCGCCTGCCGACATGAAACCCGGCGCCATTTACAACTCCAACCGGTTTTTCCTGAAGGCCTTGCTGCAGCGTCTGGGCTGCACCGTGACCGACCTGGGCATCGTGCCGGACCGGCTGCAGGCAACCCTTGAAGCGCTCAAGAGCGCCAGCCAGCACCACGATCTGATTCTGACCAGCGGCGGCGTTTCGGTCGGTGAGGAAGACCACATCAAGCCGGCCGTGCAGGCGCTGGGCGAACTGAACCTGTGGCAAATCGCCATCAAACCTGGCAAGCCGTTTGCGTATGGGAAAATCGGCGCAGCCCATTTCATCGGCCTGCCCGGCAACCCGGTGTCCAGCTTCGTGACGTTTTTGCTGCTGGTGCGGCCCTTCATCCTCAAACTGCAGGGTGCGACGGAAATCACGCCTGAATCCATAGCGCTTCCCGCCCATTTTGATTGGGCCAAGGCCGATAAACGGCGTGAATTCCTGCGCGTCAGGCTCAATCAGGCCGGCGGCCTGGACCTGTTTGACAACCAGAGCTCGGGCGTGCTGACTTCGGTGGTCTGGGCCGAGGGGCTGGTCGATAACCCGGCGGGCCAGACCATCGCGTACGGCGACACGGTGCAGTTCATCCCGTTTTCAGCCCTCTTGTCTTGAGGCTCCGCCATGAAAGTCACCATCAAATATTTTGCCTCGATTCGCGAAGCCATCGGGCAGGGCAGCGAACTGCGTGAAACCTCTGCCGCCACGGTGTACGAGCTGCGCGAGGAACTGCTGGCCGCCAGCCCGGCCCATGCCGACAGCCTGGCGCGCGGCAAATCGGTTCGCATGGCGCTGAACCAGGTCATGAGCGATGAAACGGCGCCGCTGACCCACGGCTGCGAGGTCGCTTTTTTTCCACCCGTGACCGGAGGCTGAACAGCATGACGATCCGGGTCACCATCCAGACCAGCGACTTCAACCTGTCCGACGAGGTGGAAGTGCTGCGCAAAAATGACAAGCGCGTCGGCGCAATTTGCACCTTCACCGGCACCGTGCGCGACCGCAATGATGGTTTGAGTGTCAGCAGCATGGAGCTGGAGCACTACCCCGGCATGACCGAAAAAGCCATCGAGGCGATGATTGACGAGGCGATGGCGCGCTTTGATATTTTTGCCGCCCGGGTGATTCACCGGGTTGGCTTGCTGCAGCCGCTTGATCAGGTGGTCATGGTGGCCGTGACGTCGTCCCACCGGGGCGAAAGCTTCAGGGCTTGCGAATTCCTCATGGACTACCTCAAGACCCAGGCGCCATTCTGGAAAAAAGAGCAGACGCCCGAAGGCGCGCGCTGGGTCGATGCGCGGGACAGCGACGATGCCGCGCTGGCCAAATGGGGCATCAGCGCGCCAAACGCCTGAGTCGCATAGAGCCCGAATTTGATTTTCATCAAGCGCAGGCTTGTTCAAAGCGCCATGCTGCATCGTTACCGCTTGTAAAGCTGCGAAAAGGCCCCAAGATTGTCGTGGTCAGGCTTTTTTCAAAGTTCTATCGGAGATTTCATGCGACAAGACAAACTAACGACGAAATTCCAGGAAGCCCTGAGCGATGCCCAGTCACTGGCACTGGGCAACGACAACGGCTATATCGAGCCAGCTCACCTGCTGGCTGCCATGCTGCGACAGGAAGACGGGCCACGCGCCTTGCTGGAACGCGCTGGTGTCAACGTCAACGGCCTGACGCAGGCCGCCGACACGGCGGTCAAAAAGCTGCCGCAGGTGCAGGGCCAGGACCAGATCACGGTCGGCCAGGAACTGGCCAGGCTGCTGCAGGCGACCGAAAAGGAAGCCATCAAGCGCAACGACCAATTCATCGCCGGCGAACTGTTTTTGCTGGCGCTGACGGACAGCAAGGCTGACGCCGGCAAGATCGCCCGGGAAAACGGCCTGACCCGCAAGGCGCTGGAAGCGGCGATTGATGCCGTGCGCGGTGGTCAGAACGTCAACAGCGCCGATGCCGAAGGCCAGCGCGAAGCCCTGAAAAAATACTGCCTCGATCTGACCGAGCGCGCCCGTCTGGGCAAGCTCGACCCGGTGATTGGCCGCGACGATGAAATCCGCCGCGCCATCCAGGTGCTGCAGCGGCGCACCAAAAACAACCCGGTGCTGATCGGCGAGCCCGGTGTCGGCAAGACCGCCATCGTCGAAGGCCTGGCCCAGCGCATCGTCGCCGGCGAGGTGCCCGATTCGCTCAAGGGCAAGCGCGTGCTGTCGCTCGACATGGCCGCCTTGGTGGCCGGCGCCAAGTTTCGCGGCGAATTCGAGGAGCGCCTGAAAACCGTGCTCAATGAACTGGCCAAGGAAGAAGGCCAGACCATTGTCTTCATTGACGAGCTGCACACCATGGTGGGCGCCGGCAAGGCCGAGGGCGCGATGGACGCCGGCAACATGCTCAAGCCCGCGCTGGCGCGTGGCGAGTTGCACTGTGTGGGCGCCACCACACTCGACGAGTACCGCAAATACATTGAAAAAGACGCCGCGTTGGAGCGCCGTTTCCAGAAAATCCTGGTCGGCGAGCCGACGGTGGAGGCGACGATTGCCATCCTGCGCGGTCTGCAGGAGAAATACGAAACCCATCACGGCGTGCAGATCACCGACCCGGCCATCGTGGCGGCGGCCGAACTGAGCCACCGCTACATCACCGACCGGTTTTTGCCCGACAAGGCGATTGACCTGATCGACGAGGCTGCAGCCAAGGTCAAGATCGAGATCGATTCCAAGCCCGAAGTGATGGACAAGCTGGACCGCCGGCTGATCCAGCTGCAGATCGAGCGCGAAGCCGTGCGCCGCGAGAAAGATGAAGCTTCGCAAAAACGCTTTGGCCTGATTGAGGAAGAGATCGTCAAGCTGCAAAAGGAGATTTCCGACCTCGACGAAATCTGGCAGGCCGAAAAAGCCCAGGCGCTCGGCTCCAAGGATGTGATGGAAGAGATTGACAGCATCAACACCCAGATCGAGGAGTTCACCCGCAAGGGCGACTTCAACAAGGTGGCTGAATTGCAGTACGGCAAGCTGCCCGAGCTGAAAAAGCGGCTGAAGGAAGCCAAGGACAGCGAAGAGAACAAGGGCGCCGACAATGCGCCCCGGCTACTGCGCACCCAGGTCGGCGCCGAGGAAATCGCCGAAGTCGTCAGCCGCGCCACCGGCATTCCGGTGGCCAAGATGATGCAGGGCGAAAAGGACAAGCTGCTGCAGATGGAAGACAAGCTGCATGATCGTGTGGTAGGTCAGGACGAAGCCATAGCCGCGGTCGCCAATGCGATTCGCCGCTCGCGTTCGGGCCTCTCCGACCCGAACCGCCCGACCGGCTCCTTCCTGTTCCTTGGCCCCACGGGCGTCGGCAAGACCGAACTGTGCAAGGCGCTGGCCGGTTTCCTGTTCGACAGCGAAGAGCACCTGATTCGCGTTGACATGAGCGAGTTCATGGAAAAGCACTCGGTCGCCCGCCTGATTGGCGCGCCTCCGGGCTATGTCGGCTACGAGGAAGGCGGCCACCTGACCGAAGCCGTGCGCCGCAAGCCCTACAGCGTGCTATTGCTCGACGAGGTGGAAAAAGCCCACCCCGACGTGTTCAACGTGCTGCTGCAGGTGCTCGACGACGGCCGCCTGACCGATGGCCAGGGGCGCACGGTGGACTTCAAGAACACCGTGATCGTGATGACCAGCAACATCGGCTCGCCCATCATCCAGTCCATGGTCGGCCAGCCCTACGAAGAGATCAAGGAGGCGGTGACCGACGAGTTGAAGAACTATTTCCGCCCCGAGTTCCTGAACCGCATTGACGAAACCGTCGTGTTCCATGCGCTCGATGCGAAAAACATCGAATCCATCGCCCGCATCCAGCTCAAGGTGCTGCTCGAACGTCTGGCCAAGATGGACCTGGCGCTGGAGGTGTCGGAAGCGGCGATTGCCGAGCTGGCCAAGGTCGGCTTTGACCCGGTGTTCGGTGCGCGGCCGCTCAAACGCGCGATTCAGCAGCGGATTGAAAACCCGCTGTCCAAGCTGCTGCTTGAAGGCCGCTTTCCGCCCAAGAGCACCATTCCGGTCGATGTGGACCCGATCCGCGCGCCTGGGGTGTTCAAGTTCGAGAAGGCGGCGCACTGAAGAAGCGGCTGAACCAGGCAGTGGTCCGCATTGAAACTGCGTTTCACTGTCTGGGCCGTATGCTCAGCTTCCCGTCGTGAAGGTAAAGCTTCGGCTGAACGCCGTGCCGTTGCTGCTGCCGCTGATCATGACGATGTACGGGGTGTTGGCCTGCAAGGGCGCATCGGCCGCGATATACGCCTGATGCCTCCCAAAGCAACCCTGGGCGCATGGGCCATAAGGATCATTGGCTGCGCCCACCGGTGCACGAAGCGTGACGGCTTGTCCCGTCAATGCATGGGTCATCGCTGCGCTGGTCATGACCAGCTG
>JBDSZF010000307.1:0-7195 GCA_039925285.1 Polaromonas sp. | reverse complement strand
TGGACGTGTGGCATGCCAACGAAGTGGGCGGCTACTCGCACTTCTTCCCCGGCATGAAGCCCTACGAGCTGCGCCGCCGCATCGAAACCGATGCGCAAGGCAACTACCGTTTCCGCAGCTACCTGCCGCCCGGCTACGGGATTCCGCCTAACAGCCCGACCGCCGAGCTGTTTGAGGCGCTGGGCCGGCACGGCAAGCGCCCTGCCCACATCCACTTCCTGGTGGTGGCGCCTGGCCTGCGTACCCTGACCACGCAAGTCAACATTCCTGGCGATACCTATATCGATGACGATTTCGCCTTCGCTACCCGCGACGGGCTGATCATTGAACTGGAAAAGGATGTTGCTCCCGCTGGCTACGAGTCCCTGGGTATCACTGCGCCGTTCACCCGTTCGCGCTTCAACTTCGCGATGCAAAAGGCCCTCAACGAAGACGAAGCTTCGCCCGCCGCCCGCATGGCGCGCGTTACCGCCTGAGTTTGAGCGCTGTACGAACCCCGGTTCGTCAAGCAGCACGCCAACGCCGGCCAGGAAGATTCTTTCTGGCCGGCGTTTAACTTGGGCGAGTTGTAAAACGTCTCGACCCGGCAGTTCCAGGGTGTTAGTCTTCACAGTTTCGGCACGCCAATCTGCCTGTGCAGCTTGCTCCCGTTTTCAAGGTATTGACCATGGTGACTACTGAACCCCTTCATTCTTCCGAGCCCTTGCAATGGAGCGACCAGTTCCTGCTGGGCTACACGCCCATTGACGAGGTGCATCAGGAGTTCGTTGATCTGACAGGGCAGATGCAGCGCGCAGCAGATGCCGCGCTGCCAGCCTTGCTGGCGCAGTTTTCCGTTCATCTGCAACATCACTTCGAGATGGAAAACGAATGGATGGTGAGCACCGACTTCCCGCCCAGGCAGTGCCACATGGATGAGCATGCTGCGGTGATGCAGTCGGTGCAGGAGGTGCAGGCCCTGCTGGCGCAGGGTGATGTGGCGATCTGCCGCGATCTGGTGGACCAGCTGGCCCAGTGGTTCCCCAAACACGCGGACCAGCTGGATTCGGCCCTGGCGCACTGGATGTTCAGCAAGACCATGGGCGGCAAGCCGGTGGTGCTCAGACGCGGCTTGTCCCTGCGTTAAAGACGCCCGTAGGGGCGGGGATCAGTGATCGCTGCCGGCAGGCGGCTGCCGGCTTTCGGCCAACAGCTTTTCAGCCGCCTCGGCGCGGTACACCTCGTCAATCAGCGACCTCAGCAGCACGATGTCTTCCGACTGATCGTGCAGCCGCGTACACATGATGATGGGCGAGACTGCGCTGGACTCCAGCAGCGGGCGATAAACCACCTCGTCGCGCCGCAGCCTTTGTGCACTGGCAGGCACCACGCACAAGCCCATGCCTGACGCCACCAGGCCCAGCGCGGTCTGCATTTCCTGCACCTCATGCACCATCATCGGCTCGACGCCCTTGTCACGGAACATCGACAGCACATGGTCGGCGTAGCTCGGCCGGGGTGAGCGGGGGTAAACCAGCAGCGTGTAGGGCGCTGCCTCCAGCAAACTCAGTGGCGTGGTGGCGCCGGCCAGCGGATGCTCGGCCGGTATGGCCAGCACCAGCGGCTCTTCACGCAGCACCTCGCGCTTGACGCGCGGGTCGTCCAGCCGGATGCGGCCAAAGCCCACATCAATCCGTCCGGCGTTGAGCGCCTCGTTTTGTTCGACCGACAGTTTTTCCACCAGTACCAGTTCGGTTTGCGGCTTGACGGCGCGAAACAGCCGGGCGATGCGCGGCAGGGCGCCGTACATGGTGGACGGCACAAAGCCGATCACCAGCCGGCGCTCAGCCTGGGCGATGCGCCGCGTCATGGTGACGGTTTCGTTGACCTGTTCGAGCAGGCGAACGGCACGGGCGTAAAAAAAGCGTCCCGCATCGGTCAGGCGCAGCGGCCGGGCGTCGCGCTCCAGCAGCTTCATGCCGATTTCGTCTTCGAGCTGCTGGATCTGCCGGCTCAGCGGCGGCTGCGAGATGTGCAGCCGCTCGGCCGCCCGGGTGAAGCTGCGCTCTTCTGCCACGGCGACAAAATACTTGAAGTGTCGAAGATCCATGGTATGCCTTTTAAGTATAAAGCGAGTCTAAAACGGTCTTTGCTGTTCACGCCACTTTATTTGAGAATCGGTTCAAGAATAAAAAGATAGACCTTGCTGAGGCGCAGCCTACCGGTTGTCTTCAGTGTGCTGCCTGACCTGCCACTACTGGGTTAAAGCGGCGACCAAGGGTTCTTTCCCCAAAGAAAGGAGACACCAATCAAGCGGAAGTTGATCTATGCCGGCGGCGATGAGCCCTTGCATCCAGAGCGTCTGTGGGGGTAGTGCGACTGTTGTGCCGAAACCGGGGTTTGATCGCCCTGCGACAGGGTTTCCAGGCCATATCGCATTACATGCCAAAAACGCATAATTTTTCCTGTGGCGATGCCTCATCAAGGCATCGTTGCAGGGGTTCCATGCAAACGAGAAAAGAACGGAGACTTTTTATGAGCACCCCTACGCACACTTCAAGCGTTCAGGAACGACTCGATGGCATGCTGGTCGAAGACAAAGAACAGCATATCTATCGCCTCAACCGTAGCGCTTTTACCGATCCTGAGTTGTTCGACCTGGAGGTCAAGCACCTGTTTGAAGGCAACTGGATTTACCTGGCCCACGAAAGCCAGATTCCGGACAACAACGACTACTTCACGACCTACATCGGCAGCCAGCCGATCGTGATCACGCGCAACAAGCAGGGCGAACTCAACGCCCTCATCAACGCCTGCTCGCACCGTGGCGCCACACTGGCACGCCGCAAAAAGGGCAACAAGGCCAACTTCACCTGCACCTTCCACGGCTGGACGTTCAACAACAGCGGCAAGCTGCTCAAGGTCAAGGATGGCAACGATGCGGGCTACCCCGATTCCTTCAACAAGGAAGGCAGCCATGACCTGAAGAAGATCGCGCGCTTTGAAAGCTACCGGGGTTTCCTGTTCGGCAGCCTGAACGACGATGTCAAGCCGCTGTCCGAATTCCTGGGCGAAGCCACCAAGATCATCGACATGATCGTCGACCAGTCGCCCGAAGGCCTGGAAGTGCTGCGCGGCGCCTCCACCTACACCTACGACGGCAACTGGAAGCTGCAGACCGAAAACGGCGCCGACGGCTACCATGTCAGCTCGGTGCACTGGAACTACGCGGCCACCACCAACCACCGCAAGCAAAGCGAGGCCGGCGACAACGTCAAGGCGATGGACGCCGGCAGCTGGGCCAAGCAGGGTGGCGGCTTCTACTCCTTCGAGCATGGCCACATGCTGCTGTGGACCAAGTGGTCCAACCCGGAAGACCGCCCGGCCTATGCTATTCGCGACGAGCTGGTTCAAAAATTCGGCCAGGCCCGTGCCGACTGGATGATCAACCACTCGCGCAACCTGTGCCTCTACCCCAACGTGTACCTGATGGACCAGTTCGGCTCACAGATCCGCGTGCTGCGCCCGATCGCGGTGGACAAGACCGAAGTCACGATTTACTGCATCGCCCCCAAGGGCGAGTCCGCCGAGGCGCGTACCCGCCGCGTGCGCCAGTACGAAGACTTCTTCAACGCCACCGGCATGGCCACGCCGGACGATCTGGAAGAGTTCCGTGCCTGCCAGCAGGGCTACGCCGGTATTGCGCTGCCCTGGAACGACATGTGCCGTGGTTCGACCCACTGGGTCGAGGGCGCAGATGCCGCCGCCAAGGAAATCGATCTGCACCCCACGCTCAGTGGTGTCAAGACCGAGGACGAAGGCCTGTACACCGAACAGCACCGTTACTGGCTCGAAGCCATGCAGGACGCTGTTGCCGTTGATTCTGAAAAAGTCTGAGAGCCCGCCATGACCATGACGATTGACCAAGTTGAAGCCTTCCTTTTTCGCGAAGCCCGCCTGCTCGATGACAAGCAGTGGGATGAGTGGCTGACCTGCTACGCCCCCGAGGCCGAGTTCTGGATGCCTGCCTGGGACGATGACGGCGAGATGACGCGTGATCCCCAGTCTGAAATCTCGCTGATCTACTACGCCAACCGCGGGGGTCTTGAAGACCGCGTGTTCCGCATCAAGACCGAGCGTTCGGCGGCCAGCATGCCCGAGCCACGCACCGGCCACAACATCTCGAATGTCGAGATCGTGTCGCAGGAGGGCAGCCAGGTGAAGGTGCGCTTCAACTGGCACACCCTCAGCTACCGCTACAACATGACGGACAGCTACTTTGGCACCTCGCACTACACGCTCGATGTGTCAGGCGCGCAGCCGCTCATCCAGCGCAAACGTGTCGTGCTCAAGAACGACTACATCCACCACGTCATCGACGTCTACCACCTCTAAGTCGCTGCGCCGCGGCGCTGCCCCGGAAGGAAACACACCATGAGCCACCACATCGCGTTGCAATTCGAAGACGGCGTCACCCGCTTCATTGACGCTTCCCCCACTGAAACCGTCGCCGATGCGGCCTACCGCCAGGGCGTGAACCTGCCGCTGGACTGCCGCGACGGCGCCTGCGGCACCTGCAAGTGCTTTGCCGAGTCCGGCCAGTTCACCCTGGGCGACTACATCGAAGACGCGCTCAGCGAGTACGAGGCAGGCCTGGGTTTCGTGCTGACCTGCCAGATGCGTGCCACCAGCAATTGCGTCATCCAGGTGCCGTCTTCGTCGAGCGTCTGCCGCACCCAGCAGGCCCGCTATGAAGCGGCGATCAGCGAGGTGCGCCAGTTGTCGCCGAGCACGATCTCCCTGTCGATTCAAAATGACGCGCTGAACAAGCTGGCCTTTCTGCCCGGCCAGTACGTCAACCTGCAGGTGCCGGGCAGCACCGAAACCCGCGCTTATTCGTTCAGTTCGCTGATTCGTGACGGCAAGGTGTCCTTCCTGATCCGCAATGTGCCGGGTGGCCTGATGAGCAGCTATCTGACCCAGGCCAAGCCGGGTGAGAGCATGACGCTGGCCGGCCCGCTGGGCAGTTTTTACCTGCGCGACATCAAGCGGCCGCTGCTGATGCTGGCCGGTGGCACGGGCCTGGCGCCGTTCACTGCCATGCTCGAGAAAATCGCCGAGCAGGGCAGCGCGCATCCGCTGCACCTGATCTATGGCGTGACCAATGACGCCGACCTGGTTGACATGGACAAGCTCGAAGCCTTTGCGGCCCGCATCCCGAACTTCACTTTTGCGGCCTGCGTCGCTGGCGCCGACAGCAGCTACCCAAAAAAGGGCTATGTGACGCAGCATATCGAGCCCGGCCATCTGCACGACGGCAACGTGGACATCTACCTGTTCGGCCCGCCGCCCATGGTCGAGGCGGTCAACCACTTCATCCATGAAAAAGGCATACAGCCGGCGAGTTTCCACTACGAAAAATTCTCGGCCAGCGCCTGATCGCGTTGTTCATCCATTCGGCCCGTGTTTTGCGGGCCTTTTTTGAATCATCATTATGAATCCACGTTTTCACAACAAGGTTGCCGTGATCACCGGCGCTGCCCAGGGCATCGGCCGTGGCGTGGCTTTGCGCATGGCGGCCGAGGGCGCGCGCCTGGTGCTGGTCGATCGCTCCGATCTGGTGCTTGAGTTGCGCGATGAACTGGCAGCCATGTCAACCGAAGTGCTCGCGCTGACGGCCGACATGGAGAAAAGCGCCGATTGCCAGCAGGTCATGAAATCAGCTGTCGAGCGCTTTGGCCGGCTGGACATTCTGGTCAACAACGTCGGCGGCACGATCTGGGCCAAGCCCTTCGAGCATTACAAAGAGGATGAGATCGAGTCGGAAGTGCGCCGCTCGCTGTTCCCGACCCTGTGGTGCTGCCATGCGGTTTTGCCCTACATGCTGGCGCAGGCCAGCGGTGCGATCGTCAATATCTCGTCGATCGCCACGCGCGGCGTCAACCGCGTGCCTTACGGCGCTGCGAAGGGCGGCGTCAATGCCTTGACGGCCTGCCTGGCGCTGGAAACCGCCGAGCGTGGTGTGCGGGTCAATGCGGTCGCCACGGGCGGCACCGAAGCGCCGCCGCGCCGCATCCCGCGCAATGCCGCAGAGCAGACCGAGCAGGAAAAAGTCTGGTATCAGCAAATCGTGGACCAGACCATTTCCTCCAGCCTGATGAAGCGCTACGGCAGCATCGACGAGCAGGTCAGTGCCATTGTTTTCCTGGCGTCGGACGAGGCCTCCTACATCACCGGCATCACCATGCCGGTGGGTGGCGGCGACCTCGGCTGAGGCCATTTCTTTAGCAGCCTTTTTCGTCACCTCAAGCAGACCGCTCAGAATCCTGCCCTATCAATATTTATAAAGCGAGACAACTACCATGCGACAAATTGACGTTCACAAGCTGTCCGACGAGGCCAGATTCAATGGCTTTCACGGCAAGGTTCTTTTATGGTGTGCCCTGATCATCATCTTTGACGGCTACGATCTGGCGGTGGCCGGCATTGCACTGCCGTCGATCATGAAGGAGATGGGCGTCACCGCCCAGAACGCCGGCTTCATGGTCAGTTCGGCATTGTTCGGCATGATGTTTGGCGCCATCTTCCTCGGCACCATCGCCGACAAGATTGGCCGGCGCAAAGCCATCGCGATCTGCATCTTCCTGTTCAGCGTGTTCACCGCAGCAGCGGGCTTTACCCACGACCCGTACACGTTCAGCGCGATGCGCTTCCTGGCGGGGCTGGGCATCGGCGGCGTCATGCCCAACGTGGTGGCGCAGATGACCGAGTACTCGCCCAAGAAGATTCGCTCCACCATGGTCACGCTGATGTTCAGCGGCTATGCTGTGGGCGGCATGCTGGCCGCTTTGCTCGGCAAGGGCCTGATCGAATCCTACGGCTGGGCGTCAGTGTTTCTGGCCGCCGGCCTGCCGGTGCTGCTGATCCCGTTCATCCTGAAGTCGATGCCCGAGTCGATGCCGTTCCTGATCAAGCAGAACCGGCTCGAAGAGCTGAAGAAGATTGTCTCGCAGATGTCGCCGAGCTACCGGCCTGAGGCCGATGACCGTTTCGCCTTGCCATCGGCAGACAAGGCTGAAGGCGCTCCGATCGGCAAGCTGTTCCAGGACGGCCGGGGCTTCAGCACCTTGATGTTCTGGGTCACCTTCTTCATGTGCCTGTTCATGGTCTATGCCCTCAGTTCATGGCTGACCAAACTGATGGCCGGTGCCGGCTA
>JBDSZF010000306.1:0-2621 GCA_039925285.1 Polaromonas sp. | reverse complement strand
GTCCAGGCCCGCCGCCAGCAGCACCTTCAAATGCACCGGCGTGGTGACCAGCATGCGAGGGCGCGGCGCGGTGGCCAGCGCCGTGCAGATGTCGGCCGGGAAAAACGGATGCGCCGCGCTCAGGATGGCGCCGCTTTGCAGGGGAAGCAGCACGGACGCCTCCAGTCCAAACATGTGCTGCGGCGGCACTGTGGCCACGATGCTGTGGCGCCGTCCATCGAGCAGGCCGAGACGGGCGGCTTCGGCACGCACGCTCAGCACCAGCTCGCCCCAGCTTTTGTGGTGTGCCACAGGCTGTCCGGTCGAGCCGGAGGTGAACAGGATGGCGGCTGTTTGTGATGCCGGAATCTCGGGAATGTCGCAGGGGCCGGTTTGCGCATCAGCCGGTGCGCGGGCTGGCACGGCATCCGCCCATGCCAACTGCGGCAGGTCAATGGCCATTGCCTGGTCGGTCAGGCAAAACACATCAGGCGCAAAGCTTTTGACCTGGTGCACCATCTCCGGCGTGAGCGTCGGCGGCAGCAGGCTGATCTTGCCGGCCAGCAAGGCGGCGGCCAGGCCGACGGCAAACCGGTAGCGGTCGGTGCAGACATTGAGCACATGCCGGCCGGCCGGCAAGGCTGCGGCAAGTCGCCTGACGTCGACCAGAAAATGCGCCACGGTGATGGGCTGGTCATGGCCGCAGGCGATGAGGTCTTCAGCCTGCGCATGCGTGACGAGAGGAAAGGTGGTCATGACTGCCTGAAGGGCGGTGCAGTTGTGGAAGCCTGCCGGTAGGCCCGAATCGCCTCCAGCGGCCCGGCCCGGTCTGCGGCTGGCAGGCAATAACAGCGTGCCGCGTATTCTGCTGCGAACATCAGCACCAGCAGCGGAATGCCCAGGAGATAGGCAAACGCAGACCAGATCGATACCGGTGCCAGCCAGAACAGCAGCAAGGACATGCCGGCAATGCCACCGAAATACAGCGTCCAGGCCCAGGTGGCAGATCGTGTGTAAGCCCTGAGCGCAGGCGAAAGGCCGCCATGCAGCAGGCTGGCAAAGCGCGAGATCATCGGCGTCTCGCCATGGCGCAGGGTCAGGCCGAAACTGGCGCAAAGCAGCCCATAGCTGCCTGCATGCTCCAGCAGGAAAACCCAGTGGTAGTGAGCGATCAGCCAGTCCTTGCTGCCGTAGAGCAGGACGCAAGCTGCCAGCCAGAGGGGCAACATGAACGCGCGCCGGGCTGAGCGCCATGCCATCAGCAATGCCAGCCCGAGCATGGGCGTGACAGCAACCAGGGCGCCCCAAAGATCAGGCGTCGATGAGGTGGCGGTCAGATGGGAAAGCAGCGCATAGCCAGCGGCCAGAACGCCGATGAATCCCCAACGACAGGCTTGTACCCAAGGTGTCGTCAGCAGGGCGCTCACTGGGTTCGGTGGGTCGCAATATGGTCGCTCAGGCTGCGCAGCGAATGAAAGATGGCGTGGTTGTCTTCCTGGTCGGCGCGCAATTGCAGGCCGTAGCGTTTGGAAACCACCAGCGCAATTTCAAGAATGTCGATGGAGTCCAGGCCCAGCCCATCGCCATACAGCGGCTCGTCCGCCTGCACGTCGGCTGCAGCAACTTCGAGATTCAAGGCGCTCACCACCAGTTCGGCGACTTCAAGCAGCAGGGCCGCATCAGCCGGTGTGGACGAAGCCTGGAGCGTAGGTTCGGACATAAAAAGAGGATCAATCAAGAGGGATGAATGGCAGATTGCCCGGCTCTGGCGCAGGCGCGCCAGAGAGTCGGATTTTAAAAGCCGGCTTAGAAAGGGGCGTCTGGCGTGAGGGTATCGGGGGCCAGCGGCGGCTTGATCCTTTTGGCCTTGAGCGTGGGTTTTTCGCTCACGACGGGGGCGGCGCCTTCGTCCGCGCTGGCTTCAGTCCTTGACTCCTGCAGGGCCTGGCGTACGCTGGCCTTGTCGCCCGCGCCGGCAAACTTGCTGTATTTGCCGAGTGTGCCGACCAGCTGGCCGTAGATGCGCGGGTTGCCGGCGACGCATTCGCCATGTTCCATGAAGTCGGCTTCGCCGGTGAAGTTGCCGATCAGGCCGCCTGCTTCGGTGATCAAGAGCGAGCCGGCCGCCACATCCCAGGGCTGCAGGCCGGTTTCAAAAAAGCCGTCGGTGTAGCCGGCTGCGATGTGGGCCAGGTCCAGCGCCGCTGCGCCCGGGCGGCGCACGCCGGCGCACTGGCTCATGACTTCGCCGAGCATGTTCAGGTAAGGCTTGAGCTTGTCGCCGGGGCGGTAGGGAAAGCCGGTCGAGATCAGGCAGTCCTGCAGCCGGGTGCGCTTGCCGACGCGGATGCGTCTGTCGTTGACGTAGGCGCCGCGGCCCTTGCTGGCGCTGTAAATGTCGTTGCGGGTCGGGTCGTAAACCACGGCCTGCTCGATCTTGCCGCGCACTGACAGCGCAATGCTGACGCAGTAAAACGGAAAGCCGTGGATGAAGTTGGTGGTGCCGTCCAGCGGGTCGATGATCCAGACGAATTCGGAATCCTTCGCGCCATGCTCGCTGCCCGACTCTTCGGCCAGAATGCCGTGGCCGGGGTAGGCCGTGAGCAGGGTTTCGATGATCGCGGCTTCAGCGGCCTGATCGA
>JBDSZF010000305.1:0-4023 GCA_039925285.1 Polaromonas sp. | reverse complement strand
GTTCGGCCACCATCACGGCGGGATCAGGAATCAGGCGAGCCCTGATGCCGGCTGCAGCCAGTTGCGCCAGCGTCTGCCGGTCCCGAACGCTCACATCATCCGCGGCCTTGAGGCTTGCCTGGACCTCGGCGCGCAATGCGGGGTCGCTCTCGTCCAGACCGACACCGCCCACCCCGTTGTAGATCACCCGGGCCAGGCCGGGAAACAGCCTGCGCGACAGCGTGTAGGGCGCCAGCGCAGCATTCCCCAACATGCTGCGTACCCATTGCATCTTCGCTTGAGGTCTGGCGTCCAGATACGCGACGGTGTCCTGCACCTGTTCGGGCGGCAGTAGCATGACCGCTGCCTGCCACGCGCTGCAGGTGAGGATCTCGCCACCGACATGGATCAGTATGAGCGGACGCTTGCCCCAGTCGGTGGCCAGTTGCGCCAGTGCCCTGACCTCGTGGCCGCCATAAGGGCGCAGATCACGCCTCGCCAGGCCGGCAAACACCAGATGTTCATCGGGCAACAGGGCTGCAGCGATGTGGGGGAGCAGCAGATCGCCGAAGTTATGGCGATCAAATGCGCCAAAAAGGATGATGGGCCTCTCCATCGATGCATCGTATGCCGAAACAACTGCGCACGACGGCTTGCCTGGCCGCCATCGCCGCTTGACTTGGTTCACCAAGCAGCAGAGAATTATTTTCCCTTGCCGCCGCAAGTCACGACGACAAGTCCGTGTTCGTGTGACTTCAATGGAGGTTCGTATGAGCTATCACCTGGAAGGTCGTCTGCTCGAGGTTTGCAACTGCAACGTCCTGTGCCCCTGCTGGATCGGCGAGGACCCTGACAACGGCACCTGCGACACCATCGTCGCATGGCGCATAGACAAGGGAACGATCGACGGCGTCGACGTGGGCGGCAACACCATCGCGGCCGTGGCCCATGTGCCCGGCAATATCCTGGAAGGCAACTGGCGGGCCGCGATCTTTGTCGACGACCAGGCCTCCAAGGCGCAGGAAGAGGCGCTGCTCAAGGTCTACACCGGCCAGGCCGGCGGGCCGGTGGCCGATCTCGCCAAGCTGATCGGCGAGGTCGTGTCGGTGGAGCGGGCGCCGATCCGCTTCACCGTGAACGATGGCAAGGGCGAACTGGAGATCGGCAAGAACTACTATGCCGAACTCGAGCCCTATCGTGGTGCGATGGGTGGGCTGACCACGCTCTCCGACACCGTGTTCTCGACCGTGCCCGGGGCGCCGGTGTTCGTCGGCAAGGCCCCGACTTATCGCTCGAAGAACGCCGCCCTCGGCATCGACCTCGACATCCAGAACCACAACGCCCTGCAGAGCACCTTCGTCTTCGACTCATGAACCCGACGGCAGGCCCGGCGCTGACCAGCGCCGCCCGCCACCGCCGCGTGTTCCTGCCGGTCCTGGCCGCGCTGATTGCGCTCGCGTGGTTGGCGTTGTGGGCATGGACGCGCAGCCCGTACGGACGCTATCTCGAGCACGCTGACTGGACCGCGTCGGGACCGGCGGCGTTTCTGTGCCGTGTCGTTCCCGCCGGCGATGTGGTCGTTCCCATGGTGCTCTACGCCATCGCGTGGATCCTCATGACGACGGCCATGATGCTGCCGACCACCTTGCCGCTGTTCAACACCTTCGACCGCTTGACGGCCCAGCGCCCGGACCATGGGCGCCTCCTCGTGCTGCTCGGCCTGGGCTACATGACGGTGTGGGGCGCATTCGGGCTCTTGGCGCATGCACTTCACAGCGCGCTGCTGTCCCTTCTCGCCAGCGTACCCCTACTTGCCTGGCATGGCTGGCTGATCGGCGCTGCGACCATCTCGTTGGCCGGCGCATTTCAGTTCAGCAGGCTCAAGTACCGGTGCCTGGAAAAGTGCCGCACGCCCTTGAGCTTCGTCATCGGGCACTGGCGTGGGCATGGGCAAGCGCGGCACGCCTTCGCGCTTGGAGCACACCACGGCCTGTTCTGCGTCGGGTGCTGCTGGGCGTTGATGCTGTTGATGTTCGCGCTCGGCACCGGCAGCCTCGGCTGGATGCTCCTGCTTGCGGCCGTGATGGCGATCGAAAAGAACGTTCGCTGGGGCCGGCGTGTCAGCACGCCGCTCGGTGTCGCGCTGCTGTCTTGGGCAGCCGTCCTGGTGGCGATCCATGCGTGAACTTTGGGGGCCATTGTTATCTTTGCGGGAAAGCTGCCACCGAACAGTTTCCAGCAAACCTGACCTTTCGAGCAAAGCGCCAAGTCGATAGCCCATTCATTTAAAGAGTCAGGCCAAGATCGAATATCTTTGAGCAGGTTAGCGATTTCTCATCAAGGAGACTTGTCTGATGCAAGCAAAACGTAGAACCAAAACATCGTTCCTAGAGATCGTCAAAGTTTCGTCAACCTTTATTTCAACCGTGCTCATAGCTTTGGCGAGCTTTTATGTCACAAATCAGTACAACAGCAGGCAGCTTGAGATTGCTCAGATAAAGGAGATCTCGGCTCTCATTCCAAAGCTCGGTGCTGAAGGCGAAAATGATCGAAAATTCAGTGCGATTGCGCTTGGTCTCTATGGCAAGGACGCGATCCCCGCTCTAATAGCCATTTTGGACGATAGCAAACCGGAGGTAAGAATAGCCGCTGCAAAGTCGATCGCGCTCATCGGAACTGCTGCAATCCCTTCCCTGGAACAAACCATTTCCAACAAGAAGAACAGCGCAAATCTCAGGGCAATGTCTCTGTGGGCTCTGGGGCAGATGAGGGCGGGCAGTGGAGCGACGTTGGCCCGGAACTTGTTGTCTGATCCCTTTGAGAGTCCTATTGTCCGAAAAGATGCTGCGACTGTATTGGGAGTTCTAAAAGACGGCAACAGCACCGAGTTAATGTTGAAAGAACTCGAGCGTGCTAAAGACAGTGACAGCGATTTGACTACTAACATCGTATGGGCTTTAGGCCAAATTGCGGACCCAAGGTCTAGCGGCAGTCTTATCTCACTGTTGTCAAGCCCGGACGAAACCCTACGCATACAGACCGTCTGGGCCTTGTCGCAATTCAAGGGGGCCGATGTTGGGGCCAAGCTTTCAGCCACCATGGAGAATGACTCCAGCGAAAAAGTCAGACAGGCCGCCAAGGATTCCATCGCGTGGCAAAAACGGCTCCAGTGACGCCTCTATCACGCGTCAAATGAATGGCGTCCGGGCTCGCGCCAGGACCGGCGATGGCGACAGAGGGAACCCTGCAGGCAGTTCTCCAGCAAGCTGCGCCCGCACCACACCCGCCAGCCACGCATCAATCAACGCTGGATCATTAATCGTCCTGAGCTGCTGGTAGGCGGTTTCAGCTTCGGGGAAACGGCGGCGCAAGAAATTGAGCCACTGCTTGAGCCGGCCCGCGCGCGAGCGGGCATCGAGCCGGGTGCAGACGATGTGCCAGAACTCGGCCAGCAGCGGTACCAACGCAGGCCAGGAAATTCCCGCCGGCACCGGTTCCACTGCAGCGCCGTTCATCGACGCCTTGATGGCCAGCCCCAGGCCAGGATCGGTGACCACGCCACGGCCCAGCATCAGCGATTCGCAGCCCGAGGCTTCGCGGCAGCGGCGCGCATCGTCGAGCGTCCAGATCTCGCCGTTGGCCACCACCGGAATGCGCACGGCGGCGCGAATGTCGGCGATGCGCTCCCAGTAGGCGGGCGGGCGGTAGGCTTGTTCCTTGGTTCTGGCATGCACCACCAGCTCGTCAGCGCCGCCGCCGGCAATGGCCAGCGCGCATTCCACCGCCCGCGAATCATCATTGAAGCCCAGCCGCATCTTGGCCGACACCGGCATGTGCGCCGGCACGGCGCGGCGCACGGCGCTGACGATGGCAAAAAGCGTGTCAGGCTCGTCCAGCAGCGCCGCACCGCCGCCATGGCGGTTGACGATTTTTGCCGGACAGCCAAAGTTCAGGTCGATGCCTGCCGGCCCGAGTTCGGCCAGCCGGGCGGCATTTTCTGCCAGGCAAACCGGGTCAGAACCGAGCAACTGCGCGCGCACCGGC
>JBDSZF010000304.1:0-6449 GCA_039925285.1 Polaromonas sp. | reverse complement strand
TACCAAGGACCATGACCATGAACACCTCAACTACCTCAGTCAGCCCCAAGTACATCGACATCCAGGGCGCCCGCCAGACCTTCAGGACCAAGAAAGGGCCGTTCTGCGCGCTGCAAAACGTCAACCTCACGGTCGCCAAGGGTGAATTCGTCGCGCTGATTGGCCACTCTGGCTGCGGCAAATCAACCCTGCTCAACCTGATTGCCGGGCTGACGATGCCGGCCGAGGGCGTGCTGCTCTGCGCCAACCGAGAGATTGGCGGCCCCGGCCCCGAGCGCGCCGTGGTGTTCCAGAACCATTCGCTGCTGCCCTGGCTGACCTGCTTTGAAAATGTTTACCTGGCGGTGGAACGTGTCTTTTCGGCGACTGAAGGCAAGGCCCAGCTCAAGGCGCGCACCGATGCGGTGCTGGCGATGGTCGGCCTGAGCGCGGCGGCCCAGAAACGCCCGGGCGAAATCTCGGGCGGCATGAAGCAGCGCGTCGGCATTGCGCGGGCCCTGTCGATGGAACCCAAGGTGCTGCTGCTCGACGAGCCCTTCGGCGCGCTCGATGCGCTGACCCGCGCCAAGCTGCAGGATGAGCTGCTGGAAATCGTCGCCAAGACCCAGGCCACCGTGGTGATGGTCACGCACGATGTCGATGAAGCCGTGCTGCTCAGCGACAAGATCGTGATGATGACCAACGGGCCATCGGCCACGATCGGCGAGGTGCTGGCGGTGGAACTGCCGCGTCCGCGCAACCGGGTTGCGCTGGCCGAAAGTGCGCCCTACCAACATTACCGCAAGGCCGTGATCGACTTCCTCTACACGCGCCAGGCGCATGTGGAAAAGCTGACGGCCTGAACGGCCAACCCATCCTAACTTTGCAGGTGATCTTCCGTGAATTTTTTCAAGCAATTCCTTAAATCGGGGCACTCCCCCACCCTGTTTGCAGCGTTCCTCTATTTTTCCTTTTCGTGCTGCATCTGGGTGCTCAACGGCGCCATGGCGCCATTCATTTCTGAAACCTTCAACCTGAGCCCGGCGCAAAAGGGGCTGATGCTGTCGGTTCCCATCATCGCCGGCGCGCTGATGCGCTTCACGCTGGGCCTGTTGTCGCAGTACATCGGCCGCAAGAACGCCACGCTGGTCGAAATGGGGCTGATTGCCGTGGCCATGCTGTTCGGCTTCTTTTTCGTCAAGAGCTTCAACGATCTGCTGGCGATGGGCGTGCTGCTGGGCATTGCCGGCGCCAGCTTTGGCGTGGCGTTGTCGCTGGGGTCGGGCTCGTTTCCAGCCAGGCACAAGGGCCTGGCCATGGGTCTGGTGGGTGCCGGCAACGTCGGCACTGCCGTTTCAGTGCTGATCGCGCCGCCGCTGGCGCAGGCCTTCGGCTGGGTCACGGTGTACGGCATTGCCGCCGCCGCCATCAGCATTCCGATGATCGTGATGATCGTGTTTGCCAAAGAGCCCGACGACCTCGACAAGCACGCCAGCTTCAAGCAGCACATCGCCTGCCTGTATGAAAAAGACGGCTGGGCCTTCAGCCTGATCTATGCGATCACCTTTGGCGGCTTCATCGGCCTGGCGACCTTTTTGCCGACCTATTACTACGACCAGTTTTCCGTCAGCAAGGTGCAGGCCGGCCAGCTCACCATGCTGGCGGCCTTCATGGGCGCAGCCCTGCGGGTGTTTGGCGGCTGGATTTCAGACCGCTGGGGCGGCATCAACACCCTGACGATCGTGCTGGTCACGGTGGCCGTCACCCTGATGCTGTGCGGCCTGGCTGGCGGCTCGCTGGTGGCCACCACGCTGCTGGTGATGCTGTGCTTTGCCGCACTGGGCGCCGGCAACGGTGCGCTGTTCCAGCTGGTGCCGCTGCGCTGGCCGCTGGCCACGGCCGTGGCCGGCTCGATGATCGGCGAGATCGGCGCCCTCGGTGGCGGCCTGGTGCCCAGCGCGATGGGGCTGTCCAAGCAGTACGGCGGCAGCTATGCCTGGGGCTTCGTGCTGTTTGCGGTCCTGGCACTGGTCATGCTGGTGATGCTGCGCGTGATGCAGATCCGCTGGACCCGCACCTGGGCTGAGAAGGGCGGGCGCGCGCGCAGCGCGTAGGCTTGTTTCATGCTCATTTCGGCAAAAAAAGCAGCCAGTACACCAGCAGCAGGTTGAACAGCAGCGACACCGCCAGCGCGAGCTTCCAGATCGCCGTCGGGTCACGCTGGATCAGCGGCGTGGCCTGCGGCGCCGTCAGCGGCCGTGACGCGCCGCGCTCCAGCGCCAGCAGCAGTTCTTCCGCCGTTTCAAAGCGTTTTCTTTTATCGCGCGCCACGGCCTTGAGCACGATGTGGTCGAGCCAGATCGGCACCTCGGGGTTGATGCGGCTGGGCGCGACCGGGTCGCGGTAGTAACGGCCTGCCTGGTAGGGCAGCACTTCGCCGTAGGGCAATCGGGTCGTGAGCAGCTGGTACAGCGTGACCCCCAAAGCAAACAGGTCGCTTTGTGCATCAGGCGATTCTTCAGGGCCCTCGGCAGCGGTCCCGCTGTAGCCCCACTGCTCGGGATTGATGAAGCTGGGTGTGCCGGCATGCAGCTCGCGCATCGCCTCGGGCTCGCGCCCGCTCAACGCGACTCCCATGTCGAGCAGACGCAGCACCCCGTCTTCGCCCTGATGCAGGTTGGCGGGCTTGACGTCGCGGTGAATCACACACTGGCGGTGCAGCCGACCCAGTGCCTGGGCGGTCTGGGTCGCCACGCCCAAGGCTTGCTGCACACTGAACTTGTGGCCGCGCGCCAGTTGCTGCTGCAGGGTCTCGCCAGGGTGCCAGTCGTACAGCAGGTAAAAGGCGCTGCGCTCACGGTCCATGGGCAAACGCTCATGGAGCCTGACCAGGTGATCCGCCGCGCGGCCGGTCTGCATGCGCGTGGCCAGCCAGGCTTCATGCGCCAGCATGGCGCGCTCCTGCTCGTCATGGGCCCTGGCCGGATGCAGGGTCTTGAGGGCATAAAGAATCTGGGTTCGGGGATCGCGCACCTGGTAGAGCACGTTGATGCCGCTGTCGGCCACAGTAGCCGTCACGCACAAGCCGTCCATGACGTCGCCCACTTTCATCAGGCGCGGCGGAATCGGCAGGTCTTGCGCAATGCGGCTCACGTCTTGCAGGGTCGCGTCCAGCAGGCCCAGTACGCGCACCACGACAGCCGTGACGTTGTCATGACTCCCGGCTGCAATGGCCGCATCGACCAGACTCCGGCTGGCAAGCTGGGCGCTTTGACTCCCCTGGAGGTCGGCGAAATCTTTCAGGCGGCTCTCAGCCACTACACCATGCACGCCATCAGTGAGCAGCACAAACACGTCGCCCACGAGCAGGTCGCCCTGCATGTAGTCCACCACGACATGGTCTTCAGCACCCACCGAACGCAGCAGCTGATGCCTGAAGTCAGGGTGGTTGACGACATGGTCGTGGGTGAGCTGGAGGGTTTTTCCACCGCGCAGCAGGTAAGCCCGTGAATCGCCCACATGCGCGAGGGTGTATGACTGGCCGCGCAGCACCAGCGCGGTCAGGGTGGTCAGGCCCATGACCGGCTGGCGGCGCCGGTTGATGCCGGCCAGCCACGCGTTTTGTGCCCCGATGATGCGGTCCAGCGCCACCGTGGTGTCCCAGGTTTCGGGCGTACCGTAATAATCACGCACCAAACTGGTGACTGTCGTCTGGGCCGCCTCCCTGCCCATGCCGCCAGCGCTCACGCCATCGGCAATCGCCACAATGGAACCCATGCTTTCCTGTGACGGCTCCGGCAGCATGGCCGCGCAGAAGTCTTCATTGCTGCTCTTGCGTCCCGCCAGGGTTGCGAATCCGATATCTATGTTGAATGCCATGCACCAAGCCAAGCAAGTCCCGGGCCCAATTTTGGTGCACCGTGAAAAAAACAGATCACAGACCCGAAATCGGCCTGAATTCCGAAAATTCAGATTTTTCAGCCGCGCTGGCCGGTGATGTAGTGTTCGAGCTGTTCAATGACGAATTTCTGCTCGGAGATGATGTCCTTCACCAGATCGCCGATGGAAATCAGACCGATCAGCTTGCCATCATTGACGACGGGTAAATGGCGCAAGCGGTTGTCGGTCATCAGGGCCATGCACTCTTCGCTGGTCTGATTGGGTTTGACGAACATCACCGAGGTGGTCATGACATCACGCACGCGCGTCAGTGCCGAGGTGCGACCCTTGAGGGCAATCTTGCGGGCGTAATCGCGCTCGGTCACGATGCCGACAATGGCCTCGCCTTCCATCACCAGCAAGGCGCCAATCCCTTTGTCAGCCATGCGCTGGAGCGCATCGAACACCGAGTCGTCGGGACCGATGGCGTGGACAGTCGGGTTGGCCTTGGATTTAAGAATGTCGGCTACGGCGGTCATACGATTACTCCCTCAAAATTATGCACATGCAGGCGCAAGTTTCAGGCCATATGTACCGGCAATGCAAGCGGCTTGTGTCAACTGCACGGTTTTTTTCAGCGCCGGCCGCCAAACAGGCTGCCGCCGACCTTGAGCAAATCGCCCATGCCGAGCTGGCCGTCGCCATCCTGGTCGAGCAAACTGCCCAGCAGGCCGCCCTGCTGCTGGACCCGCTCACGCTCCTGGCCCAGCGTCTGGCCCAGGCTGCCGGCATCCATTGCGCCGGCGTTCACGCGTTGGGCCAGAAAGGCCATGACGATGGGCGCCAGCAGCTTGAGCAACTGGCCCGCATTGCCACCCATGCCGGTGGCCTGGCCCAGCCCGGCTTCGGCGCGCTGCTGGTTGCCGCCAAAGATGTGCCCGAGGATGGCCGCGCCATCAGGTGCCGCGCTGGCACTGCCACCGCCGCCCAGCAAGGAGCCCAGCAAACCGCCCAGGTCCATGCTGCCGCCGGCATGATCGCGCTGCAGGGCACCCAAAAGGGCTTCGGCGCCCTGCGGCTGCGCCGCATTCTGGCCCAGCGCCCCCAGCATCATCGGCAGCGCGGCGCTCACCGCCTCCTGCGTCTGCGCCGTATCCGTGCCCAGTTGCTGCGCCAGTTGCTGCAGCGGAGCGCCCTGCAGCTCGGCCAGCAGTTCGCTGACAAGGGAAGAGGAAGCATTCATGGTCGATCCTTTAGTCAGTTGTGAGTTAAGCGCAGTCGCAAAACCACCATGGTAAGCGCAAGGCGCAGCAGGAGCCAGCGTAGATGGTTTCAGGCAGATACAAGCCATGCAGTGCAACAACCAAGCGGCTGATCGGATCGGATCACCTCCCTGCTTCCGCCGCCCTGCCGTTATCCGTCAAGGCCTGAACCCTGATCCATGCAAGCGCCGTGGGCAAGCTCTTCAAAACCGGTATGGTGCAATGCACAAACTGAAGGCGCTGATGCACCATTGCGGGTCACCATGAAGCCGCAAGGCGCTTTCATTTTGATAGCTAATTAGCGGACCCAGCAAGCGCCAGCAGCCATTTCCTATCCCAAGGCCGGCAAAAAATAAAAACTGGCACATCCCTTGCTTGAATACTGACGCGGTCAATGCTGGCCGCATGTAGGCCCGGTGCAATGGCGGATTGGGCAGACAGGACGATGGCGTCCCCACGGAAATGCCGGCCACAGGCCTTGCAACCCGTGCGGACGCCTTTTTTGTTTTTGCGAACTGCCTACGGGGGTCATGATGAAAAAATCCAGACTGGTGATGATTGGTAACGGCATGGCCGGCGTGCGTGCACTTGAAGAACTGCTGAAGATCGCTCCGGATCTCTACGACATCACCGTATTCGGCTCAGAGCCGCACCCCAACTACAACCGCATCCTGCTCTCGCCTGTGCTGGCCGGCGAGCAGACGCTGGACGAAATCATCCTGAACGACTGGTCCTGGTACACAGACAACCACATCACCCTGCACACCGGCTGGACCGTGACCGACGTGGACCGCGTGCGCCGCGTGGTGCATGCCCAAAATGCTGCAGGCGAAAGCATCAGCGCCGAGTACGACAGGCTGGTCATGGCCACCGGCTCCAACCCCTTCATCCTGCCGATTCCGGGCAAGGACCTCAAAGGCGTGCTGGCCTACCGCGACATTGCCGACACGCAGGCCATGATCGATGCCGCCGTCCACTACAAACATGCGGTGGTCATCGGCGGCGGCCTGCTGGGTCTGGAAGCGGCCAACGGCCTGATGAAGCGCGGCATGACTGTCAGCGTGGTGCATGTCATGCCGACCCTGATGGAACGCCAGCTCGACGAAGTCGCTGGCAAGCTGCTGCAAAAATCTCTCGAAGAGCGCGGCATGAAGTTCCTGATCGGCGCCCAAACGCAGGAACTGGTCGGTGGCGAGGACGGTCGCGTCAAGTCGGTCAAGTTCAAGGACGGCACTGAAGTTCCCGCCGACCTGGTCTGCATGGCCGTCGGCATCCGCCCGAACACGGCGCTGGCCGAAAAAATGCGCCTGCACGTCAACCGGGGCATCG
>JBDSZF010000303.1:0-17163 GCA_039925285.1 Polaromonas sp. | reverse complement strand
CCGTCGGGCAGCTGGCCATCGCGCATTTCACGGAAGCGGGCCAGGTTTTCAGCCGGCGTGCGGCTGCGAAACGGGCTGTCGGTGCCGGGCTTGCCGAAGTCGCCCCGACTCAATCGCATCTCGTCGGCGCTTTGCTCATCGACGTAGGCGTGGCCGGCGTCGATCAGGTATTCAGCGGCGCGGTACATGAAGTCGAAATAGTCGCTGGCCTGGTACAGGTTGACTTCTTCTCCGTTGGGGCCCGCGTTGTGCCAGCCAAAGCCCAGCCATTGCACGGCGTCCTTGATGCTGTCAACGTATTCGCTGTCTTCTTTTTCGGGGTTGGTGTCGTCAAAGCGCAGGTGGCACACGCCGCCGTAGTCGCGCGCCAGGCCAAAGTTCAGGCAGATGCTTTTGGCGTGGCCGATGTGCAGGTAGCCGTTGGGCTCGGGCGGAAAGCGCAGCCGCACCTTGGCGGGGTCAGGCTGGCCGGCCGCATGGTGGGCGGCGTCGCCCGGGCTGCCGCCCCAGCGGCGGGCGGCGTAGGTGCCCTCAAGCAGGTCCTTTTCGATGATCTGGCGCAGGAAATTGCTGGGCTTGTTGACTTCTTTGTCGGCAGGACTGGCGGCTTTGGAGGGGGCAGGGGATGTCATCTGCTGATTTTAGGCGGTAGAAGGTTAGCGTTACGTTTGGCAACGCTCTTAACTGTGCATGCGGTAAGCCGCTGGCGGTTTACCGCGTTTAATAAGTACATGGGCATTTCCCGCCCTTCCTTTAGGAGCAGTTTATGAAGACAGTCATCAAGAAAAACCGTCCTGTAGTGGTAGCCAGTGCTATCGCCACGCTAGCGGTGGCTGCCATGGGTTTTGCCGGTAGCGCCCAGGCACGGGACAATGTGTACTGGTCGGTCGGTGTGGGCGCGCCCGGCGTCGGGGTGAATGTGGGTAACGCTTATCCCCAGCCGGTTTATGTCCAACCGCAGCCTGTGTATGTGCAACCGCAGCCTGTTTATGTACAGCCAGCGCCGGTTTATTACCAGCCGCGCCCGGTGTTTGTGCAGCCTGCGCCCGTGTATTTGGCGCCACAACCGGTTTATTACGATCGTCCGCATCGTGGGCATGGCCGCCGTCATGACGGCTATTACCAGCAGCCGGGTAACGGCTATGGCCAGGGCTATGCGCCGGTGTATTACCAGCGTGATGGCCGTGGCGACTACCGCCATGACGACTATCGGGGTGAAGGTCGTCGTTAAATCACCAGCGTCCTGCCTGAAAAGCCTGCTTTAAGCAGGCTTTTTTTCATCGATTGTGAAAAAAGTCCGCAGACCTGAATCTGCGGGCGTTTCTGACTTGAATCGGGGAAGCGATTTATTGCCCGAAGCGTGGACTGGTGCGCAGGAAGTCGTTTTCCTCGGTCGTGCTGGTCCGCTCAAGCGCCGCATTGCGGTACGGAAAACGCCCAAACCGGTCGATGATGTGTTGATGCTGGAGAGCAAAGTCAAGGTTGCCTTGCAGTTTCGGCTTCAGGGCGGCAGGCGCGTCAGCCACCAGTTGCGAAAAGCAGGCAACGCTTTTGGCCTGCAATGCCGCATCTTCGGCATGCATCAGCGGCATATAAAGGAACACGCGGCCGACCCACGGCAGCTGCAGGTCTTGCTGATGCGCCAGCGTTTGCAGTGTCAGCTGCTGGGCGCGCGCATCCCCTTCAAAAGCCTGGCCGGTGCCGCGAAACACGTTGCGGGTGAACTGGTCCAGCAGCAGAACCAGGGCCAGCCGGCTGTGAAGCGGTATCTCCCAGTCCTGCAGTCCGCCTTGCACGGCAAGCCGCACTTCCTGGCCAAAGCGCGTCCTGATCTCATGGTCGAGGGCCGTTCCGCCACGAAACCAGCGCTCATTGAAGTTTTGGGAAGGCCAGCCCAGAACCAGGCCGTCACCCAGCCAGAAGTCGAGAATTTCGGCAGGCAGGGCCGGCGGCGGTGCGTGTGGGGGATAGGGTTGGGTCATGGCTCTGCAAGCTTATCAGTGGCGAATTGGAAAAGAAGGGAAGGCGCTCTTCAGGATGGCTTCATCCCAACAGCGATAATCAGGCCCATTTTGAATGGAGCCAGCGTGGATATTGCACTGTTGATCAAAGCCGTCATCATGGGCATTGTTGAGGGCTTGACCGAATTTCTTCCGATTTCTTCGACCGGACACCTGATCCTGGCCGGTTCGCTGCTGGGCTTTGACGATGACAAGGCCAAGGTGTTTGACATCGCCATCCAGACCGGCGCCATTTTTGCGGTGATCCTGGTGTACTGGCAAAAAATCCGCAGTACCTTGATCGCACTGCCGAATGAAAAGCAGGCGCAGCAGTTTGCGCTCAACGTGCTGGTGGCCTTTTTGCCGGCCGTGGTGCTGGGGCTGCTGTTTGGCAAGGCCATCAAGGCGCATCTGTTCACGCCGGTGGTGGTGGCCAGTGCCTTCATCATTGGCGGCTTCATCATTTTGTGGGCCGAACGGCGCCAGCAGCGCAATCCGGCTACCGTGCTTATTCACGCGGTCGAGTCCATGAGCACGCTGGATGCGCTCAAAGTGGGGCTGGTGCAGTGCCTGGCCATGATTCCGGGCACCAGCCGCAGCGGCTCCACCATCATCGGCGGCATGTTGCTGGGCCTGTCGCGCAAGGCGGCGACTGACTTTTCGTTCTACCTGGCGATTCCAACGCTGATTGGCGCCGGTGTTTACAGTTTGTACAAGGACCGTGCGCTGCTTTCGGTGGCCGACTTTCCCTTGTTCGGTGTCGGTCTGCTGTTTTCATTCCTCAGCGCCTGGCTGTGCATCCGCTGGCTGCTGCGCTACATCGCCAGCCACGACTTTGTGCCTTTCGCCTGGTACCGCATCGCCTTTGGCATCGTGGTGCTGGCGACCGCCTGGAGCGGCGTGGTCACCTGGGCAGATTAACGCCCGGACCCGCCAGGTTCAGCAGCGCCGCTTCAATCGCCGCTGCGGTGGCCAGCGGTTTTTCCATCGGAAACAGGTGGCTGCCGTCGAGCATCATGATGCGGCCCTGGGTGACTTTTTGGGTCATCGCCATGCCGATCTGTTTCAGCTCGGCCGACTGGCGCCCGCCGATGAAGGCAACCGGGCATTTGAGCGGATTCGCTTTGAGCACGCTTCCCATGTTGTCGGGCATGGTGTTGTAAATCGCGGTTTCCACATCGCGGTCAAAGCTCAGCAGGCGCTGGCCCGGTTCCTTGCCCGCGGCATCGTGCGTTCCATGCTCGATGTAGTCAATCAGCACCTGTTCATCCCAGCGGGCAAAGGCCTTCTTGCTGCGAAAGTGGGCCAGCACTTCATCGCGCCCCAGCCACTCCTGCCGGCGTTTTCGGCTGATGGCGCCGGGCGAGATGGACCCCAGCAACTGCGCACGTTTGGCCACGCTGAGCGCCGTGGCACGCCAGCCGCCAACCAGTGGCGAGTCGATCAACAGCACGCCCCTGAGCGGCTGGCCGCCCGGTTCGGGATGGCGCGCGGCGCACATCAGGCTTAAAAAACCGCCCAGTGAATGGCCGACCAGGAAAGCCGGCTGGCCGGATTTCTCGACTTCCTGGCTGGTGAAGTCGGCGAGCTGCTGCGCCAGATGAGGCCAGTTGCTGGTCACGGGGTAGCGCGGGTCATGGCCGAATTTTTCAATCGCCCTGACCTGAAAACCCCGCGCCTTCAGGCTCTCGAACAGCACGCCGTAGGTGCTGGCCGGAAAGCTGTTGCCGTGGGAGAAAATAATGAGCGGTTTGGGTTTTGAGGGCACAGGCGGTCAAGGGCACCGCAGCATGTGCTGCAGCTTGGCCCGTGGGAGAAAGGTTTAGATCAGTTTGTCTTGAGGCGTGCTGATTTTTCTCAGCACTGCATGGCGGACGGCGGGCATTTTGAGCGGAACGTCGGTGGGCGCGTCGTCCCACACCGGGTCGTCAATGCTGTCAAAGACTTCGCGCAGTTTCTTGCCCCAGTTGTTGTGCATCATCTGGTAGTAGGGGTTGTCGTTGCCGATGCAGACGATCTTGTCGCTCCTGAGGCTGCCGGCTTCATAGACCACCAGGTCCAGCGGCAGGCCGACCGACAGGTTGGACTTGATGGTCGAATCCATGGACACGAGCGCGCACTTGGCGGCTTCGGCCAGCGGTGTGTCGGGCGTGATCACGCGGTCCAGCACGGGTTTGCCATATTTCGATTCGCCCAGCTGGAAGTAGGGCGTCTCGTTGGTCGCTTCAATGAAGTTGCCGGCCGAGTACACCTGAAACAGGCGCATCGGCTCGCCGTGAATCTGGCCGCCGAAAATCAGCGACACATTGAAATCGAGATCGGATTTTTTGAGCGCAACGGCGTCGCGCTCATAGACGCGGCGAATGGCCGAGCCCAGCACGCGGGTGGCGTCAAACATGCTCTTGGCGTTCCAGATCGTGATCGGCTCGCCGCCTCCATGGTCCTTGAGCTGTTCGATCTGCAAAATTTCGCGCACCGATTGCGAAATCGACAGGTTGCCCGCCGACAGCAGCACCATGAAGCGGTCGCCGGGTTTTTCATAAACGATCATCTTGCGAAAGGTGCTGATGTTGTCCAGGCCCGCGTTGGTGCGGGAGTCGGACAGGAAAACCAGGCCTGCATTAAGTTTGATGGCGATGCAATAAGTCATGAGGACGGTCTGGAAGTCGAGGGCTGGTTTTTCAGGATGCAAGGATGATGCCGGGGTTCAGGCAGCGAGCGCCAGCTTTTTGAGCCGATAAAGCGCATCCAGCGCTTCGCGGGGGCTCAGGACATCGGGGTCAATGGTAGCCAACGCCTTGTCCACGGCGCTTTGTTCAGGTGAAGCGGCTTCCGGCGGTGCTGCAAACAGGTCTACCTGGGCGCTGGCCTGGCTTTGCTGGGCCTCCAGCGCATGGAGCGCATGGCGCGCATGGTTGACGACAGCGGCGGGCACGCCAGCCAGTTTGGCCACCGCAATGCCGTAGCTTTTGCTCGCCGGGCCGGACTCGATGTGGTGCAGGAAAACGATGTCGGCGCCTGATTCCACCGCGCTGACATGCACGTTGATGGCCGCATGGTGCTGGGCCGGAAACTCGGTCAGCTCGAAGTAATGGGTGGCAAACAGCGTGAAGGCCTGCGCCTTGTTGTGCAGATAGGCGGCAATGCCGCCGGCCAGCGCCAGTCCGTCGAAGGTCGAGGTGCCGCGCCCGATTTCATCCATCAGCACCAGCGAATGCGGTGTGGCGGCATGCAAAATCTGCGCGGCTTCGAGCATTTCGAGCATGAAGGTCGATTGTGCATTGGCCACATCGTCGGCTGCGCCGATGCGGGTGTGGATGGCATCGATCGGCCCGAGCCGGCAGCGGCTGGCGGGCACGTAGGAGCCCACGCTGGCCAGCAGCACGATCAGCGCGACCTGCCGCATGTAGGTCGATTTACCGCCCATGTTGGGGCCGGTGATGACCTGCATGCGGCTTTTGCCGGTCAGGTTGCAGTCGTTGGCAATGAAGGCGGTGCCGCCGGTTTCAGCCAGCCGCGCTTCGACGACCGGGTGCCGGCCCTGGCCGATGTCGATGCACGGCTCCCTGACAAAGCTGGGTGCGCACCAGTTCAGCGTGAGCGAGCGCTCGGCCAGCGCGCACAGCGCATCGAGCGAGGCGATGGCGCGCGCCAGCCGGCTCAGGGCGGGGACGAAGTCCTGCAACTGGTCGAGCAGCTGCTCGTACAGCCATTTCTCGCGCGCCAGCGCGCGTTCCTGCGCCGACAGGGCCTTGTCTTCAAAAGTCTTGAGCTCGGGCGTGATGTAGCGCTCGGCATTCTTCAGGGTCTGGCGGCGGCGGTAATCGGCGGGCACCTTGTCCAGCTGGCCCTGCGTGACTTCGATGTAAAAACCATGCACCTTGTTGAACTGCACGCGCAGGTTGGCAATGCCGGTGCGCAGCTTTTCGCGGCCTTCGAGCTCCAGCAGAAAACCGTCGCAGTTGGTCTGGATGGCGCGCAGCTCGTCCAGGTCGGCGTCGCAGCCGTGGTTGATGACGCCGCCGTCGCGGATCAGCGCGGCGGGTTCTTCCAGGATGGATTGAGCCAGCAAGCCGGCGCAACCGGCGGGCGGCTGCAAGTCTTCAAAAATGGTGGTCAAAAGTGCCGTTTGCGCAGTATCCACGGGCACAAGAAGCTCTGCTTTTTGTAGCGTCAATTGCAAGGCCACGAGTTCGCGCGGCCGCACCTGGCGCAGCGCAATGCGGGCCGTGATGCGCTCGACATCGCTGCAGCCCTTGAGGCGGGCGCGCAAGGTCTGCTGGGCGCCGCCGCGCAACTGGGTGATCGCTTCGAGCCGGCTGGCGGCCTGGGCACGGTCGCGGCGCGGGCTCAGCAGCCAGCTTTTGAGCGCCCGGCTGCCCATGCCGGTGGTGCAGCTGTCGAGCAGTGAAAACAGCGTGGGTGAATCTTCGCCGCGCAGGGTCTGCGTGAGTTCGAGGTTGCGCCGCGTCGTCGGCGGCAGTTCGATCAGCTCGCCCGATCGCACCACCTGCAGGCCCTGCACATGGGGCAGGGCGCGGCCCTGGGTGTGCTCGGCATAGCCCAGCAGCGCCGAGGCGGCAGCATGCGCTTCATTCAGTCCTTCGGCATTCCACGACGCCAGTGATGCGACCTTGAGCTGCTCCAGCAGGCGCCGCGCGCCCAGCGCCGCGTCAAACTGCCAGGCCGGGCGGGCGCTGGCGGCGCAGCGCAGGGTTTTCAGGCGCTGCTCAAAAGCGGGCGTGACATCGACGTTGTAGAGCAGCTCGCTGGGCGCAATCCGGGCCAGCCAGGTTTCCAGCTCGCCATTGGCGCAATGCGCCAGATGGATCTCGCCCTGTGTCACGCTGAGCCAGGCCAGGCCGCAGGTGTTGCGGGCGCCCTGGTGCACCGCCAGCAAAATCGATTCGGTCTTGTCGTCCAGCAGTTCGGCATCTAGCAGCGTACCGGGCGTGACGACGCGCACCACCTTGCGCTCGACCGGTCCTTTGGCTGTCGCCACATCGCCGACCTGCTCGCAAATCGCCACCGATTCGCCCAGCTTGATGAGCTTGGCCAGATAGCCTTCCAGCGCGTGAAACGGGATGCCGGCCATCACCACCGGCTCGCCCGCCGACTGGCCGCGTTTGGTCAGCGTGATGTCGAGCAGGCGCGAGGCTTTCTCGGCATCGGCGTAGAAGACTTCGTAAAAGTCGCCCATGCGGTAGAACACCAGCGTGTCGGGGTAATCGGCCTTGATGGCGTGGTACTGGGCCATCATGGGCGTGTGGCTGGCGGTCCGGCCTGGCGCTTCGCTGGTTTTGATTTTTTCGCTTTGCATTCAATCTCTTGTCTTCATCAAAAACAAACTCCGGTTTGAAACCTCCCCCTTCAGGGGAGATAGAATTCACTTGGGAGAGGGGTAACCTCTTCCAAATTTCGCTCAAGCTGTGCTTGGGCGTGGATTGAAACATCTGACTACGTTTTTGCGGATTGAGCCCGTCCTTGAGGCGTGGCGGGCGCAGGCTGCAAAGCTCCTGATTATCCTCAAACCCGTGTTTCAAACCCGGCTGCCTGACGTCGCTGCCTCCTGTTCATATCTGACTGCAGTTGCGCGGCAACCTGGGCCTGCCGTTCCCGGCGAACCGCCATGCCTGCGGGAAGCCGAGGCCGAATGAAAAAAGGGCGATCCCACTTGCGAGGGATCGCCCTGGTCTGCCAACAAGGTGATCGCTGTATCAGTCTCAGCCCTTGGCCGGCGTCATCGCCATGTGGGCGACCTGCAGGTCCAGAATGGCCTCGGGCTCCTGCGACTCCAGCACCGTGGGATTGTCCAGCCCCTGGTGCAGACGCTGCATGTCCAGGTCGCCGGTCCATTTGGCGACCACCAGCGTGGCCACGCCGTTGCCGACCAGGTTGGTCAGCGCCCGTGCTTCGGACATGAAGCGGTCAATGCCTAGAATCAGCGCCAGACCGGCCACCGGAACGCCGCCCACGGCAGACAGGGTGGCCGCCAGCACGATAAAGCCGCTGCCGGTGACGCCGGCTGCGCCCTTGGAGGTCAGCAGCAGCACGGCCAGCAGCGTCAGCTGCTGCGTCAGGTCCATCGGCGTGTCGGTGGCCTGGGCGATGAACACGGCGGCCATGGTCAGGTAAATCGAGGTGCCGTCCAGGTTGAAGGAGTAACCGGTCGGAATCACCAGACCGACCACCGACTTGCGCGCGCCCAGGTTTTCCATCTTTTCCATCATGCGCGGCAACACCGATTCGGACGACGAGGTGCCCAGCACGATCAGCAGTTCTTCCTTGATGTAGCGAACAAACTTGACGATGCTGAAACCATGCAGACGGCTCACGATGCCCAGCACCACGAACACAAAGAGCAGGCAGGTCAGGTAGAACGCGCCCATCAGCTTGCCCAGCGAAAACAGCGAGCCCAGGCCATATTTGCCGATCGTGAACGCCATGGCACCGAAAGCACCGATCGGCGCGACCTTCATGATGATGCCGACGATGTCGAACAGCACATGGGAAAACTTCTCGATGAAGTCAAACACCATGGTGCCGCGACCGCCGAACCTGTGCAGCGCAAAGCCAAACAGCACCGAGAACAGCAGCACCTGCAGGATCTCGCCCTTGGCAAACGCGTCCACCACCGAGGACGGAATCACGTTGAGCAGGAAATCCACCGTGCCCTGCATCTTGCCCGGCGCGGTGTAGGCGGCAATCGACTTGGTGTCGAGCGACGCCGGGTCCACGTGCATTCCCGAGCCGGGCTGCAGGACGTTGACGACGATCAGGCCAATCACCAGCGCCAGCGTGGACATGACTTCAAAATACAGCAGCGCCAGGCCACCGGTCTTGCCGACTTTCTTCATGTCTTCCATGCCGGCAATGCCGACCACGACGGTGCAGAAAATGATCGGCGCGATGATCATCTTGATCAGCTTGATGAAGCCATCGCCCAGCGGTTTCATCTGGGCGCCCAGTTCGGGGGAGAAGTGGCCCAGCAGCACGCCGATGGTGACGGCAGCCAGGACCTGGACGTAAAGTGACTTGTAGAGCGGCTTGCGCTCGGGTGTCTTTGACATGGCGATGGCCTTGAAAGGGGTTGAAGGAAGTTGCCTTGAATCGTATGCAGCCGCCCCCGACTCGCCAACTGTGGCGTTCAACAGTAGGGTAAACCCTGATTCAAGGCAAGCAGTCGCGCTGCACCTGGCGCAGCAGGCTCACGCCGACGCGGCGCTCGAAGTGCTCATAAACCGGCTGCACCGCGCGGCGTATGGCATCGCGCTGAGCGGCTGACAGCGCATGGACGCGAACGCCGGAGGATTCCCGCAGCGTGGCCAGGGCCTGCTGGTTCATCTGGGCCGACAGGCGATTGCCCTCTTCCAGGGCATCGTTCAGCGCCCGTGTCAACATTTCCCGGTCTGCTGTGTCCAGGCTGGACCAGAAACGCGGATTGGACACCACCGCATAACCCAGGTAGCCATGGCTGGTCAGCGTCACGTCGCGCTGGACCGATGCCAGCTGTTGCGTCAGGAAATTGGACAGCGGATTTTCTGCGCCATCGACCACCCCGGATGCCAGCGCGCGCCGGGTTTCGTCAAACGACAGCACCATCGGGTGCGCGCCCAGCGCGCGCATTTGATCCGCCAGCACGCGCGAGGCCTGTACGCGCAGGCGCAGCCCCTTGAAATCGGGCAGGTTCTGAAGCGGTTTGCCGGCGCTCATCTGCTTGAAGCCGTTGTCCAGAAAACCCAGCCCCACCATTTGCTGGCGTGACAGGCGCTGCAGCAGTTGCCGGCCAATCGGGCCCTGCGTCACGCAGCGCACCTGCGCCAGATCACGGAACAAGAACGGCAGGTCAAACATCTCGAACTCCGAGATGCCCACGCTGCCGAACTTGGACAGCGACGGCGCCAGCATTTCAACGGCCCCCAGCTGCAGGGCCTCCATCTCGTCGTCATCGCCATAAAGCTTTGAATCCGGGTACACCTCGACCCGAATGCGCCCGCCGGAGCGCTGCGCCACCAGCGCTCCAAAGCGCAAGGCCATCTGCCCCTTGGGCGTGTTGTGCGCCACCACATGCGAGAAGCGGATCTGCACTTGTTCCGGTGCCGCTGCCTGCGCGGTTTGGACCGGTCCGGCCAGCAGCAGGCAGGCGCCCCATCGCGCGCCGCAGCGCCAGGCCAGTCGTTTCCAGTGAAGCCACTTCAAGCCATGCATGTCCGCTATGCTACCCAAAAGTCTTCCCGCCCCATGACAGAACCCACCATCGACTTCGCGGTCCTCGACCTGGACACCCGCCAGCTGTCGGTGCTTAACCGCCGTGCCATGGCCTGGCTGATTGGCATGCTGCTGCTGGTCGCGGTGTCGATTGTGCTGCTCGCGTTGTTCCTGCGCACGGTGGAGGCGGAAGAAGAAGACCGCCGCCGCAGCGCGGATGCCCAATGGCTGGACCAGACGCTGCACTTTCACTTCCGCCGCCTTGAGCGGGACCTGGGGGTGCTGGCGCTGCAGGCACAGCGCAGCGAGGGCCTGGCGCCTGCTGCGCTGTCTGGCGGACAGCTGTGGACCAGCGCGGGTGTCATCGCCTGGCATGGCTGGCTGGCGGCAGACCAGCAGCCCGGCGTAGCCACCTGGCCGCAGTTTCTGCAGTCCGCCGCGCAGCAGCCCGACAATGCGCAAGCGCTTTTCTCCATGCTCAAGACCACCCTGGGCCTGCAGCGGGCGGCTTATGCCGGTCCCTTGCTGAAGGCCGACGGCTCTGCGGGGCAGATGCTCTGGCTGGCTGTCCCCCTGTTTGAGCGGGACCGTTTTATCGGCGATTACCTTGCAGCCATCACATTCGACCGGGTCCTCGCCAGCGTGGTGCCGTCATGGTTCTTCAAGGACCATGCTGTGGCGCTGGACACGGAAACCTTTCCTCTTGCCGCTGCGCAGGCTGACCATCCATCGCTTTACCTGGTTCCTGTCAACCTGCCGGGCGCCCCCTTGCGCTTGCGGGTTGAGGCGCTGAACAGCCCGCCGGCGCTGGCACCGCGGCTTTTTTTCGGGGTCGCGCTGCTATGCCTGGCGGGTATGGGGGTGGCGCTGTATTTTTTGTGGCGCGACACGGTGCGCCGCCAGCGGGCCGAATCGCAGCTGCAAACCCAGATGGCACTGCGCACCGCCATGGAGCGCTCGATCACGCTGGGACTGCGCGCCTGGGACCGGAACGGACATCTGCTTTACGTTAACCAGACATTTTGCCGAATGCTGGGGCTGACGCCGCAGGCTATTTTGGGCCAGCCACAGGCGCTGCCTTACTGGCCAGCCGGGCAGGGTGATGAATTCGAGTTGCTCCGGCAGAGCCTGGCCCTGCCCATGGAGCAACAGCCTGGCGTGGAGATGCAGTTGCGCCACAGCGAAGGCCATCTGCTCGATGTGCTGGCGCATGGCGCTGCGCTGACACTGGCCGATGGCCGGGTGATCGGCTGGATGGGGTCGGTGCTGGATATCACCGAGCGCAAACGCGTCGAGCGGCTGGCCGCACGCAGGCAGGAACTGCTCGAAGCGTCAGGCCGCCTGATTGCGGTCGGCGAGGTGGCTTCCACCCTGGCGCACGAACTCAACCAGCCCCTGGGTGCGCTCAGCAGCTTTGCCAATGGCCTGCTCAACCGGATGCGCGCCGGCAGCCTGACGCTGGAGGAGGTGACGCCGGTGGTCGAGCGGATGGAGCGCCTGGCGGAAAAGGCCGGGCGCGTGATCCAGCGTGTCAATGCCTTCGCCCGGCGGCAGGAAATGAGCTTGCAGCCGCTGGCGCTCAATGAATTCATCACGCGCGTCGTGGGCCAGGTGCCCCTGCCGGACGGCCTGGAAGTGGAGCTGCGCCTGCCCGACCCGCCGCTGACCTTGCCCGCCGACGGGCTGCTGCTGGAACACGCGCTGCACAACCTGCTGCTCAACGCCACGGAATGGGCCGTCCACGGCGGCCAGGAACCGGCCCGCATGCGCATCAGCCTGGAGCAGGCCGGGAACCTGGCGGGCATCCGGGTGGAAGACAGCGGCCCGGGCGTTCCGCTTGACCAGCGCAACCGTATCTTTGACGCCTTTGCCAGCCAGAAAACCGGCGGCATGGGCATGGGGCTGTCGATCTGCCGCTCCATCATCGAGGCGCACCACGGCCGCATCGATGTCGCGCGCAGCGACGACCTGAACGGCGCACAATTTACGCTCTGGCTGCCCTTGACCCTTGACCCTTGACCCTGGAAACCCATGAACCCCACCGTTCATATCGTTGACGATGATGCCGACTTCCGCGACGGCCTGGCCTGGCTGCTCGATTCGCGCGGGCTTGCGACGCGCAGCTGGAGCGGTGGCGACGTATTTTTGCAGTCCCTGCGACCAGGCAATGAGATGTGGGAATGCTGCGTGGTGCTGCTCGACATCCGCATGGAGCCGCTGTCGGGCCTGGCCACGTTCGAGCAGCTCAAGGCCATGGGCTGGCCGTGGCCGGTGCTGTTTCTGACCGGCCACGGCGACCTGAGCATGGCCGTGGCGGCGGTCAAGAACGGGGCCTGGGACTTCCTGGAAAAGCCCTTTCAGAACAACCTGCTGGTGGACAAGGTGGAAGCCGCCCGCCAGGCAGCGCTCGCCCTGCAGGCCGACTCGCAGGAGCGCCTGCTGTTCCAGCGGGCGCTGGCGGCGCTCAGTGTGCGGGAGCGGGAAGTCCTGGACCAGCTGCTGCAAGGACACTACAACAAGAACATTGCCGACCATATGGGCATCACGCCGCGCACGGTGGAATTTCACCGCGCCAATATCTTTGAAAAACTGCAGGTCCATTCGGCGGTCGAGCTGGCCCATCGCATGGGCCGCCTGGCACAGCGACCGCCGGGCTGAGTGGGACCGGCGGATCATTGCGGTGTAGGCTATCGCCATGAGCCCAATTACCGCTGCGGCATCGCCGCCCGAGCCGCAGCCCGGCAACCCTGATCCCTCCTCGAATCTGGCGCTGCGCCGGGTCGCCATCGACACTTACCGCGAGAACGTCGCCTACCTGAACCGCGACTGCGGCGTGTACCGCGCCGAGGGTTTTCAGGCCCTCTCCAAGGTCGAGGTGCGGGCCAACGGCCGGCACATCCTGGCCACGCTGAACGTGGTGGACGATTCGTCCATCGTCGATTGCGGCGAACTCGGGCTCTCGGAGGACGCCTTTGCCCAGCTGGATGTGGCGGACGGCCACACCGCTTCCGTGTCGCAGGCCGAGCCGCCGGCGTCCATGGGGGCGCTGTTCCGCAAGATCAATGGCGAGCGGCTGGATAAGGAGGATTTCCGGGCCATCGTGCGCGACATTGCGCAGCACCACTACTCCAAGATCGAACTGACGGCCTTCGTGGTGGCGACCAGCCGTGGCGAGCTGGATCGCGAGGAGGTTTATTTCCTGACCGAGGCGATGGTGGCCAGCGGGCGCCGGCTCGACTGGCACGATCCGCTGGTGGTGGACAAGCACTGCATAGGCGGCATTCCGGGCAACCGCACCTCGATGCTGGTGGTGCCCATCGTCGCGGCCCATGGCATGCTGTGTCCCAAGACCTCGTCGCGCGCCATCACCTCGCCGGCCGGAACCGCCGATACCATGGAGGTGCTGGCCAACGTGGAGCTGCCGTTCGACAAGCTGTCGGAGATCGTGCGCAACCACCGCGGCTGCCTGGCCTGGGGCGGAACGGCCGATCTGTCGCCGGCCGACGATGTGCTGATTTCTGTCGAGCGGCCGCTGTCGCTCGACTCGCCGGCGCAGATGGTGGCGTCCATCCTGTCGAAAAAAATCGCCGCCGGTTCCACGCACCTGGTGCTCGACATCCCGATCGGCCCCACCGCCAAGGTGCGCTCCATGCCCGATGCGCAGCGCCTGCGCCGGCTGTTCGAGTACGTGGCCTCGCGCATGCACCTGTCGCTCGATGTGGTGATCACCGACGGACGCCAGCCGGTCGGTTTTGGCATCGGCCCGGTGCTGGAGGCGCGCGATGTGATGCGGGTGCTGGAAAACGACCCGCGCGCGCCCAACGACCTGCGGCAGAAGGCCCTGCGCCTGGCCGGCCGGCTGATCGAGTGCAATCCCGACGTGCGCGGCGGTGACGGTTTTGCGATTGCCCGGGACATCCTGGATTCGGGCCGGGCCCTGGCGCGCATGAACGCCATCATCGAGGCGCAGGGCTCGCACGATTTTGACCACAACCACCCCCGGCTGGGCACGCTGACGTTCGAGGTGCTGGCAGGCGCGGCCGGCGTCGTGACCGGGATCGACAACCTCCAGATTGCGCGGGTGGCGCGGCTGGCCGGCGCCCCCAAGGTGCAGGGCGCGGGGGTTGACCTGCTGCGCAAGCTGGGGGACACCGTGGCTACTGGCGACGCCTTGTACCGGGTTCACGCCGACTTCCAGACCGACCTGGGTTTTGCGCGGCAGCTCAGCAGCAAGTTCAATGGCTACACGATTGGCCGCGCCGATGAGATGCCGCATGTGTTTGTGGAGTTTTGATGAGCATTCCCCCCTGCCTGCTGTATTTCGACGACGAGGCCGATGCGGCCTTGCGCCTCGCCGACCTGGCGGGGCTGACTCCCTGCGTCATTGATCGCCACCGCTTCCCGGACGGCGAACTCAAGCTGCGCCTGCCACCCGCGCTGACCGGGAGCGTGGTGCTGCTGCGCACGCTGGCCCAGCCGAACGAGAAGCTCATCGAGCTGCTGCTGGCCGCGCGCACTGCACGCGCGCTGGGCGCCTGGCACCTGACGCTGGTGGCGCCTTACCTGGCCTACATGCGGCAGGACATCGCCTTCCTGCCGGGCGAGGCGGTGAGCCAGCGCATCGTCGGGCAGTTTCTGGCGTCGCTGTTTGATGCCGTGATCACCGTGGACCCGCACCTGCACCGCATCGCCGCGCTGGAGCAGGCGGTGCCGGTGCGCCAGGCCATCGTGCTCAGCGGCGCGCCGCTGCTGGGCGACTGGATCGCGCAGCGCCGGCCCCATCCCTTCCTGATCGGGCCGGACGGCGAATCCGCGCAGTGGGTGGCCCAGGCGGCGGCCCGCCACGGCCTCGACCATGCGGTCTGCCAGAAGCTGCGGCACGGCGACAAGCATGTGGACATCGAGCTGCCGTCCGTCAACGTCCAGGGCCGCGCCGTGGTGCTGCTCGATGACGTGGCCAGCAGCGGCCGCACCGTGGCGCGTGCCGCGCAGCTGCTGCGCGCGGCCGGCGCCGCCTCGGTGGACGTGGCGGTGACGCACGCCTTGTTTGCCGGCGATGCGCTGCAGGTGATCCGGGACGCCGGCGTGGCCGAAGTCTGGAGCACCGACTGTATTGCGCACCCGAGCAATGTTGTCAGCATGGCGCCGGCCATTGCCCAGACATTGCATGGCCTGTCGGATTGAGGGGTCTGATGGGGTGCGGGTTGTGATCCCCTGACCCGCGCCGCTGCCGCTCAGATGAGGTGGAACCCGTGCGTGCCGTCGCGCGCCAGCGGTTCCTGCAGCCCGTATTCCCAGTCCAGCTAGCCCTGCATCGCTTCGCGCGGGTTGTCGGTGGCTGCAGTCGATGGCCTGGACGGACTGATCGGGCGCATGGATGCCGAACCGGTGCGCCTGCTGCGCGGCGGTTTTCCGCATTAAAACCGGCTTCTACCAAGACCCGGCAGGCCTTATCGTTTCATGCCTTCCTGCTGCAGGAAGGCATGCCATGGCTAATTCTGGCTTCAACGAGGATCGGTAAGTGAAAATAACTTAGAACACAATATGTAACATATTAAACATAATGAAACATGCCTGATTTGAGGGATTTTTGATCGATGGAGTCATGCGCCGATTTCGTGAAGTAATTCCGGTTTTTCAGGCTGGTGAATCGGTCCCGGATTTTATAAAAGGGATCAAAGGCAGCGATTTCTCATGTTCATTCATTGCAGCAAAAGCTTGGAATGCGTGCATTCGAATACTCTAAAATCCTTTGATGAGTGACTCTGTTGAAGGCAGTAAAAAGTCATCAATGACTATGCTTGTAAAGCAATGATAGCTATTGTTTATATAGCAAATAGATTGCTTTTAAAGCAACTCAAGTCCACGGCAGCTTTCAGTGGGCAGCTTCAATAAACCTCATAAAACCTCGCACCAGATTGATCTTTCAAAACCTCCTGCAATGGGTGGCAAACAGGCTGGCCATGCCGGCCATCGGCGCCTACCTGGCGCGACAATAAAGACAGCAGAATCACCTCCTTGAAGTCATAATTGGTTACAACAAAACTTGTAGTTAAAAGTTCGATGGGTGGATTTCCAGGTCCGCACATCGAATTTCTGAAACCGGGAGCGGCAAATGAACCCATCAAGCGGTTATATCTGGATGGCAGTGCTCGGCACTCTTGGCGTCGTGGTCATTGGCGCATTGTTATATGCGTGGCTTGCCCGCCGTGCCGTGCATATTCGGCAATCGATTCCCGCCAACTGGCCGCTGGCCAGGCGCCCGTTGATCAACTCCGAGGAGTCCCAGGTCTGGCACTGGATGTGCAAGACCTTTCCCGTGCATCAGGTCAACATCAAAATTCCGGTTACACGCTTTACCCATCCTCTTGAGCCCGAGCAGGGTGAGAACCTGTACAAATTGCTGAACGGGGTGTACTGCACTTTTACCGTCAGCGCGCCGGACGGGCATGTCGTGGGTTGCGTGGACGTGATCGGTGTCAACGGCCAGGCAAGCGCAAACTGGCAACTCAAGCAAGCGTTGTTGGTCAAGTGCGGCATCGCTTATCGCCTTCTCAGGCCGGTCAGCCTGCCAACAGTCGCCGAGATTCGCAGCGATTTTTTGGGTGAAGCCGTTTTGGACGAACCGGCAGTGCAAATCAATTCTCGCGAAGACCGTTATCGGGAACTTGAAGAAGCGCTGCTGGCTGAGGCCCGGATGAAGCTGAGCACGACGCTGAACCGGCAGCGCCGTATCCGCGAGAGCGAATTCATGCCCTTGACGCCGGTTGCCTACAGCCCTGCAATGGCGCAAGCTTGCAAAAGCAGCCTTGAGGCAAGCGATGGCAAGGGCCTCAGCCCGCTGCCGGGCTGGCAGCGCAATTCCTTCCTCGCGCCTCTGGACAGCTGACCTCGCCAGTGACATGGCGGCGTAAGCCGGAAACTCGGAGCCGGGATGCCGCATCCTTGTAGTTTT
>JBDSZF010000302.1:0-5323 GCA_039925285.1 Polaromonas sp. | reverse complement strand
GCAGCGAGTCGATGGCGCGGCTGTGGGCCGACGAATCGAGCTCGTTCATGGTCTTGCGGAACTGTGTGCGCCAGTTGGTCACCGTCACCGTAAAGGTGATGTAGAACACCAGCGCAATGAGCGTGATGCCGGCAAACCAGATGTCGAACTTGACGGCCAGCAGGCTCAGCACCAGCGTCACCTCGATCAGCGTCGGAATGATGCTGTAGAGCGAATACGAGATCAGCGAATGCACGCCGCGCGTGCCGCGCTCGATGTCGCGCGTCATGCCGCCGGTCTGGCGCTCCAGGTGAAAACGCAGGCTCAGCGCATGCAGGTGGCGGAACACTTCGAGCGAAATGCGCCGCGCCGCGCCTTCGGTGGCCTTGGCAAACACCAGCTCGCGCAGTTCGGTGAACAGCGTGGTCGACAGCCGCAGCAGGCCGTAGGCCAGCAGCAGGGCGACCGGCACGACGAGCACGGCCTGCACGTCGCCGGGCTTGAAACTCATGGTATCGACCAGGTTTTTCAGCAGCAGCGGCACGCCGACGTTGGCCAGCTTGGCGCCCAGCATGAAGGCCAGCGCGGCCATGGCGCGCCATTTGTACTCCCACAGATAAGGAAACAGCCGCTTGAGCGTGGCCCAGTCGGAGCGCGGCGGCACGGGCGCTGCAGCGCCACCCGCTGTCACGGAAGGCACAGGAAAGGAATCAGCGGTGGAAGCTCGGGAGCGCATACATCACAATCATTGGAGTTGTTTTTCAAACCTCAGAGATTGTGCCTATGTCCATCGAATCAAGCGCCTTGCCGGGCAATACCACCTCAAGCGCCTTTGCAGTCGCCGACACCGAAACACGCGCCCTGCACGGCCAGTTGCCCACCGACAAGGAACTGGTGCTCAAGGTGATCCCGATGCCCCGCGACTGCAATGCCAACGGCGATATTTTTGGCGGCTGGGTGATGGCGCAAATGGATCTGGCGGGCGCAGTACTGCCGGCGCGCTATGTCGATGGCCGCATGGTGACGGTGGCGGTCAACCAGTTCATCTTCAAGCAGCCGGTGCGGGTCGGTGACATCCTGTCGTTTTTTGCGGCCGTGACCCGCATCGGCAACACCTCGATCACGGTGCAGGTCGAGGTATTTGCCGAGCGCTTTAGTGCGCAGGGCCGCTACATCAAGGTCACCGAGGCCAGCCTGACCTACGTGGCGATTGACGATGCGGGCAGGCCGCACAAGATCAACAAAAGCTGACCGCTATTTAATAGATAGCTGACAAGCAAGGCGGTTATTGCGCCGCATTGATCGAATTTTCCGACCTTCTTTTTTATCCACAGACCCGCGCTACCGGCTCAAGGCAAAAAAAATCGGACAGGCAGCGTTCAAACAGCGGATTCTTGCCTTAAGCCCATGTCAGGCGCCACTCTCTGGCGGCCCGAGGTCCACGGATGCGCCAGGCTATTTGCGCATCCTGGTTGCACCGTCATGCAATGGACTGTGCCGGCTGTCCAGCGGCACTAGGAAAGAATTTTCTTGCCAGCCCGTGTAAGCAGGCTGTAGTTGTTGTTGAAATCGCTTCCCTCGAAATTGTTTTTGAAAGCGTGCGCCGGGGCATGACTGTCTGAATCCGGCGTCAGGGGCAAGAAGCCGCTGTCGCGGTGACGGCGTTGCCGATCTAGCGTCGTGCTCAGGTTGAGTCGGGCTTCAGCCAGCAAGGCTTCTTCAAGCTCTCGCTCACGCTTTGCGCGAGGCTCGTGTTCCAGCGCGGGTCCAGTGGGCGCAAACACCGGTTCGGTCGGAGCCGTTTCACCTAGAAATTCGCTGCGAATCGCGGCTGTTGCTGGCAAGCTGCCTGGCTTGAGGATGCAATAAGGGATGTGGCATTGCGTCAGCAAGGCTTGCTTGAATTGCCGGTTGCTGCTGGCCAGCCCGTTGCGGCCCATGACGTCGGCGCAACCGACCACATGGCCGTCGGACGCGCAGACGGTAAAAGTGCAATACACGCCGTTCAGCAATCTGTACAAGTTCTGGCCCTGATCCAGTTCGAGAGGCCGGGTAAAGCGTATCACCGGAATTTTGATGCTGACCTGATGCTGTGGAAAGGTTTTGCACAGCCATTGCAGAACCTGGGATTCTTCAGTATTGACCAGCAGGCGCGCGGACAGCGGCCAGTTTTCTGGAGTCGATTGGCGACTGCGCAAGGCACGCCGGGCAAGCCAGGTGTAGACCCATGCGCCTGCAGCCACAACACCAAGAGCAATGAGCACTGCCATCCATATGTAGCCTTCGAACTGGTTCATTCATTCCTCCCTCCCTGTATTTTCTAAATGTTACTCTAAAACCAGCTATTTTTGAAAGTATTTGTAATTTCACTCATCGTTCAAATTCAATCGAACGTCGCGCTTGTGGGCATTGGCAAGCGACTGGTAGATCCGGAAAACGCCTTTTCTCATAACGTAAAAAATTCATAAAAATCAATGTCTTATGATGATATTTGCCAGCCAAAGCGATGAATAAAGTCGCACTCAAGACCAGCGCGCCAGCCGCGCCCGAGCCCCTTTGATGCGCACAATCGCGACAGGCCAACCAAGTAACAGGATGTTTCCCAATGCCTGCCACACCTTCAGCCAACTTTTTGTGCACGAGACCGATGCGGCAGGGTCTGGGAGGCAGGGCTGTGAGCGCGAACAAAAAGGCAAGGCCGCAGGCGTGCGAACGCAACTGCTGCTGGCGATGGGGCCCTGTTGGTGCGGCTCTCGCAGCAGGCCGCCGTGCCCGGCTCCGACCTGAGTTGGGCGCTGCCGGGCATCGGTTTGACGGGCGCCGGCACCCTTCTCAAGAGCGACGACGAGAAAAGGTCAAGGGCCTGACGAGGGCATCTGGCTGACCACCGGCAGGGCGCGAATCAGCGACGCGCCGAGCACCTTGCTGGCGCTGGCCGGCCTTCAGATCAAGCCTTCAGGCGCTGCGAGACAAACTCGCCTTCGTACGCTTTGGCCAGCGACAGTTTTTCAGCCTCGCTGAGCACCTTGCCGGCCAGCTGGAAAACACCCTGCTCTTCCTCCTCAAGATGGTGGTGAATCTTGTGGTGCAGCGCTTTGGCGGTGCTCAGCCAGCCCGGCGAGCTGAAATCGGTGCTCTCCAGCTCCTCGACCAGCTTGTCCATCTGGTGATGCTCGGCAATGCCATGGCGCGAAGGCTCCTGCGTCATGTCATGCGCAATCAGCGGCATGTAAAAAAATCGCTCCTCGGCGGCCGCGTGCGCGGCCAGTTCGCGCTTGAGTTCACTGAAAAGCGACGCCCTCTCGGTGCTGTCGCCCTGGGTCAGGACCAAGTGATCCGCCAGCGCGCGCTGGGTGACATGGCTGATGCGCAAGGCTTCAAATATATTCATCTTCATCGCTTCATTGTGCGGACCAGGATGGCGCGTCCGTGTAGGTCAACGGCGGATTCTGGGGTGGTTTTTTCCTGCTTTCTGCCGGCGCCTCATGCTACAAAAAAAGTAGCTACCCATGCTTATGGTGATTTAGCTCAAGGACTGAAAACTCAAATAAAAGGTTTTTAGCCAAAACGCCCCAAACGCGCTAAATTAGACGCCATGAAAAAAATTCTGATCTTCGGCGGCACCGGCTTTGTCGGCACGCAGGTTTGCGAAAAACTCAACCAGCTGTCATGCCGCGTGACCGTGGCCACACGCCGCAGCGAGCATGCGCGGCACCTGCAACTGCTGCCGCTGGTCGATGTGATTGAAATCGACCTGCATGACAGCGCGGCGCTGGCCGCACTGGTGGCCGGGCACGACGCGGTGGTCAACCTGATTGGCATCCTGCACGGCTCGGAGGAAGCCTTTCAAAAAGCACATGTGCAGTGGCCACTGACCCTGGCGCGCGCCTGCAAGGCCAGCGGCGTTCGGCGCATTGTTCATATCAGCGCGCTGGGCGCCTCCACCGACTCGCCGTCCAGATACCAGCGCAGCAAGGCGCGCGGAGAAGCGGCCCTGCTGGGTTCGGGGCTGGACGTGACGGTGCTGCGCCCCAGCGTGATGTTTGGCGCTGACGACAAGTTCCTCAACACCTTTGCCCGGCTGCAGCAGGTGTTTCCGGTGATTCCACTGGCCGGCAGCCAGGCGAAATTCCAGCCGGTCTGGGTCGGCGACGTGGCCAGCGCGCTGGTGCGCTGCCTGCAGGACAGCGCTACCGTCGGCCAGGTCTATGAGGCCTGCGGCCCCGAGGTGTTCACGCTCAGGCAGCTGGTGCAGCTGGCAGGACGCTACGCCGGCATCAAGCACGGCAAGGGCCGGCCGGTGATAGCCCTGCCCGACGCGCTGGCGCGGCTGCAGGCCTTTTTCATGGAACTCTTGCCTGGCGATCCGCTGTTGAGCCGCGACAACCTGGACGCCATGAAAACCGACAACGTGGCCACCGGCAAGCTGCCCGGCCTGCAGGCGCTGGGCATCACGCCGGCTTCGCTGGAGGTGATTGGCCCGACCTATCTGGGCGCGCGCGGTTTGCGCAGCGGACTCATGGCCAGGCGCCGCACGGCCGGACGCTTCTGATGCCGCCCCGGGGAAAACCCCAGGACCTGGTCCCATTGATGCGGCGCCGCTGGCACTATCGGCCCCCGGCGCACGGGGTGACACTGGGCACTGAAAAATATATTTTTTCCACCCAACCCTGAAACATTTTCTTATGCCCCTTCACGACTCATCCCAGCCCGGCCGCCGGGCCTTTTTCGCCACGGCCGCCAAGCTCACCGCCGCCAGCGTCGGACTTGGCAGCGCCATGGCCGCCACGGCTGCCACGCCGGCAACCTGCCCGCCCGGCGCGGACGCGCTGTCGCAGCCATCAGGCGGGCATTACGCACTGACCCGCGTGCGGCTGGAGGACGGCTTCGAGTATGACGGCGGCAAGGTGATCGACACCCGGACCGCGCTCTACACGCTGGAGATCCGCGACGGCAAAATCGCCCGCATCCTGCCGCAGGGCACGCCGCTGGCAGGCGCGCTGCCGCGCTACGACGCGCAGGGCATGCTGCTGCTGCCGGCGCTGCGCGACATGCACACCCATCTGGACAAGACGTTCTACGGCGAGCCATGGCAGGCGCCGCGGCGCGGCAAGACGATCGTCGACATGATCGAAATCGAGAAAAAGCTCATCCCCAGGCTGCTGCCGGGCTCGCAGGCGCGCGCCGAAAAGCTGATCGCGCTGATGCACAGCAAGGGCACGACCATCGCCCGCAGCCACTGCAACATCGACCCGGTCAGCGGACTCTATTGGGCGTATTGCTGGGCGGGCGGGCTGGCTTTAGCGCACCATATTCGGGCGACGCCCGGGCTGGTTGCGGGACG
>JBDSZF010000301.1:0-11023 GCA_039925285.1 Polaromonas sp. | reverse complement strand
CGCACCGTCCAGCGTCAAGCCCTTGCGCCGCACGCCACGCACAAAGCCTTCGCCGTCGAACAGGTCGCCTTCGAGCTTGCCGTCGGCGCCGCGCCGCACCGCATTGCAGGCGCCCGCCACGGCCACGGTGGGCGTGATGCGGTCCAGCAGGCCGACCGTGACAACCTTGTGCGGCATGGTGATCAAGGCGCCCCGGAGGTTGGTCAGCGTGAACACGGCGCGCAGGAAGGCCGGGTAGTCCGCGCTCTGGCAGCCCATGGGCATGACCCGCGCATTGACGCCGATGTGGTCGAAGTAGGGGTTGTAGATCATCGGCGCCTTGAAGGCGTGGGTGGGGTAGCCGATGTGGGCAATCAGTTCGGTGTTGCCGTTGATCATGGTTTTTTCTCGGGGTATGCGCCCCGTTGGGGCATTGTTGTCGGGTTGGGCGGAAAGCGCGCAGGAGGGTTCGTATCGCGGGTGTTCAGGGCCGGTACGGGGACTCGCCCCGTGTCTGGCGCCACTGCTCCATGGCGGCCAGGCGGAACGGTGCATTGGGCGCACCGTAACCGGCATAAGCACCGCGCCGTTCGACAAGCTCGAAGTGGAAGCGGTCGTCGAAGGGCGTGAGGTAGAGCTGCAGCAGTTCGCCGCCACTCGGTTCGCGGTCGTACAAAATGCCGAGTTCGCGCATCGCCGCCAGCAACACAGCGTCGAGGTCGTACCGGGCCGCCAGATCGTTGTAGTAGTTGCCGGGAATCGGCAGCAGCGGCGCGCCCTGCGCCTTCAGGGCGCGCGCCGTGGCGACCAGATCGCTCACGGCCAGCGCGATCTGCTGCACGCCAGCGCCCCGGAAGCTCGACACGGCCCGCGACACCGAGGTGTTGTCGCGCTCTGAAACGGTGATGGAGGTCCGCACTGCACGGTCAGCTGACTCGATTTCGCGGCTTCTGATGACGCCGTAGGGGTCGTGCATCACCACGTTGCGTTCGGGCTGCAGGCCCAGCACCGTGCGGTGAAACAGCAGCCAGGGCTCGACCTGTCCGACCAGCACGGCCTGCACCAGGTGATCGAAGCGGGCGCTGTCACCGAGCGCTCCAGCATGCAGTGCCGCTTCGTCGAGAACGAAATCGGCCTCGAACGGGTAGCTGGCGCCGCGCGGCGTTTCGCAGAAATAGACCAGGCTGCCGTCGGGTGCGCGCACCGCCGGAATGGACAGTTCGTTCTGGCCGATGCGCCCGCTCACGCGCGGGCACTGCAAGGCTTGCGCACGGGCCAGCGCACCGGCGACATCCGTCGTAGCCAGCGCCACGGCGCAGGCCGAGGTGCCGTGCAGCTCGAAATGGCTGCGGGCGAAGGAATCCTCTTCCAGGTTGACGATGATGCGAACCTCGCCCTGGCCATACAGATCGACCTTCTTCGAGCGGTGATGGCCGATGCGGCGAAAGCCGCTGGACTCCAGCCACGCGGCCAGCCGCATCCCCGCGGCCGGATCGACGGCGAACTCGACGAAGGCCCAGCCGGTGAGCACTGGCGGAGGCGGCGGGGCGAACAGCGGCAGCTTGCAGGCCACGCCATCCCTGGCCTGGCTCTGGCGCACCTGGTCTTCGAGCCACAGCAGCGAGCGCCTGGCATCGACGGCGTTGGCGCGTGCCGGCGCGGCGCGGAATTCGTCGTTGAAAATTTCGAGCGACAGCGGGCCGGTGTAGCCGGCGTCGATGACAGCGCGGGTGAAGGGGGTCATCTCCAGTTCGCCCTGGCCGGGAAAGCAGCGGTAATGGCGGCTGTGGGTCAGCACGTCGGTATTGACCCAGGGCGCATCGGCCAGCTGGACAAAGAAGATCTTGTCGCCGGGCAGCTGCGCAATCGGCAGCGGGTCGTCGCGCAGCGCCAGCGTGTGAAAGCTGTCGAGCGCCAGGCCGAGGTGTCGATGGTTGACCCGCCTGACCACTTCCCAGGCCTGCGAAAAGTGCTTGATCTGGCTGCCCCAGGCCAGCGCCTCGTAGGCGATGTACATGCCGCGCCGCCCGGCGTGCTCGGCCAGCTGATGGAATTGTTCGGCCAGCAGGTCGAAGTCGCTCAGGGCGTCGGGCTGCACGCTGGAGCAGACCAGGATCATCGAGGTGCCAAGCTCCTGCATCACGTCGAACTTGCGTTCGGCGCGTTCCAGGTTGCGCGCCAGCTGGGCCGGCGTGGTGGCATCGAAGTCGCGGAAGGGCTGGAACAGGTCGATCGTGAGTCCGAGATCCGCGCAGATCCGGCGCACCTCGGCAGGTGTTCCCGGAAACTGCAGCAGATCGTTCTCGAAGATTTCCACGCCATCGAAGTGCGCCGCGGCTGCGGCCTGCAGCTTCTCGCGCAGCATTCCGGACAAAGAAACCGTGGCGATTGAATGGCGCATGGTGTTGCTCGCTTGGGAACGGGTTGGAAAGCCTCAAGTCCTGGCGGCGGACTGCACCGCCGACACGGCAGCGCGCAGGGCGAGCAGGTAGCTGTCGGCGCCAAAGCCGCAGATCTGGCCGCGCGCGATTTCGGCGAACACCGACACATGGCGAAACGGCTCGCGCGCATGGATGTTGGACATGTGGACCTCGACGATCGGGCAGGCCAGGATCGCCAGCGCGTCGCGGATGCCGTAGCTGTAATGCGTCCAGGCGCCGGCATTGATCAGCACCGCGTCCACGCCTTCGCCATGGGCGCGGTGGATGCGCTCGCACATCTCGCCTTCGTTGTTGGTCTGGAAGGCTTCGATCTCGGTGCCGAGCTCCTGGCCCAAGGCGGTCAGGTTGGCATTGATTTCGTCCAGCGTGATGGTGCCGTATTGCTTGGGGTCGCGCTTGCCGAACATGTTCAGGTTGACGCCGTTGAGTATGAGGATTTTCATGGGGGGTTTCCTGTGAGGGGGGGGGTAAAGGGAAAAAGAACGCGCCTCACTCGTGCGGACAGGCCGCAGCGGGTGAGTGGGGTGAGGCGCCAGGCCCGCTTACTTGCGGGCCTTGGCCAGCTCGTCCTGCAGATCCTTGACGGTGTCCTGGCCGACGGTCACGGCGTACTTGGAAATCACCGGGCGCATTTTTTCGCGCAGCTTGTCCCTTTCAGCCGGTGGCAGCTCGGTCACCTGCATGCCGGATTTCTTCAGGACTTCGAGCGCCGTGCCGGAGGCATCGCGCGCTGCCTGGCGCTGGACCTTGGTGGATTCCACGGCGGCATCGCTGATGATTTTTTTCTCGCTCACCGACAACGTGTCCCAGAACTTCTTGCTGATGATGACCGACTGCGGGTTGTAGACGTGGTTGGTGATCGTCAGGTACTTTTGCACTTCATTGATCTTGTTGGCATGGATCACGGTGAACGGGTTTTCATGGCCGTCAATCGCCTTGGCTTCCATGGCGCCATAGACCTCGGGGAAGGCCATGGGCGTCGGGTTGGCATCGAGTGCCTTGACCCAGTCCAGGTTGATCGGGTTGGGAATCACGCGGATCTTCAGGCCGGCGAAGTCTTCGACCTTGTTGATGGGCCGCTTGCTGTTGGTCATGTTGCGAAAGCCCAGCTCGTAATAGCTCAGGCCGACCATGCCTTTTTCCTGGAGCTTGTCGTGCATCTTCTTGCCGAACGGGCCATCGACCACCGCATCGGCTTCCTTGCTGTTGGCAAACAGGAAGGGGAAGTCGTAAATCGCGAATTCCTTGACCTGGCTGGCCAGGATGCCCGAGTTGATGCTGACCATCTCCAGCGTGCCGCCCTGCAGGGCCGACACATTGGGCGCGTCGCCGCCGAGCACGCCGCCGGGGAACAGGTTGACCTTGATCTTGCCGCCGGACTTGGCCTTGACCACCTCGGCAAACTTTTCCATGCCGATCACGATCGGGTGGCCCTTGGGATTTTGCGTGGCGAACTTGAGGGTCCGCTCCTTGATGTCCTGTGCGCTGGCCATGCCGAAGGCGGCCAGGGCAGCGGCGGCTACCAGCGTTTTAATCATCATGCGTTTCATGCTTGTCTCCTGGAAAAATCACGGTACGCAAACAGGCCAGGCTCGGGAACATGGCGTACCAGACACGCCCCGAATGCGAGAACTTTTTAAACCGGTCAGCCGTAGAACCAGCTGGCGGGCACCAGGACGAGCTGCGGGAACATGACCATCAGGAACAGGATGAAGAACTGCGCGGCCATGAACGGGAAAACGCCCCGGATGACATCGGCCATGCTGACCTTGCCCACGCCGGCCACGGTGTTGAGCACCGTGCCCACGGGCGGGGTGATCAGGCCGATGGCCGTGTTGATCAGGAACAGCACGCCGAAGTACACCGGGTCGATGCCGGCGGCCTTGACGATGGGCATGAGCACCGGCGTCAGGATCAGGATGGTCGGGGTCATGTCCATCGACGTGCCCACCACCATGATCAGCAGCATTATGGCGAGCAGCAGCCTGGGGCTGCCCGGCAGCGGTTCGAGCAAGGCGACCATCTGGTCGGGCAGCTGCGCCACGGTGATGAGCCAGGCCGACACCATGGCGGCGGCCACCAGGAACCAGCTGTCGTCGCTGTCGAATGTACTGGTTCGTTCATTCGCAAAGTATAGGCCGCCAGCTGCCGGCCTGGACATTTCCTCAGCCCAGCGGAACGCTCAGTCTGTCAATCACTGCGCGGGTGTCGGGCCGCACGCCGCGCCACCATTCAAAGGCTTCGGCGGCCTGTTCGGCCAGCATGCCGACGCCGTCCGCCAGTTGCTGCACGCCGGCGTTTTGCGCCAGGCGTAAAAAAGGTGTCAGCCCCTTGCCGTAGGCCAGCTCATAGGCCAGGCAAGCGGGTGCGAAGACGCTGGCCGGCACCGCTGGCAACTCCGTCCGCAGGCTGGCCGAGGTGGCATTGAACACCAGGTCGAAGGTCTGCCCCGCGAGGTCCTGGTAGGTGCAGCCCCGCACGCCGCTGGCACCCGAAGCCGTGCCGATGCGGGCCAGCTCCTGCGCCTTGTCCAGACTGCGGTTGGCAATCACCAGTTCGGCCGGCGCCTGTTCCAGAAAAGGCAGCAGCGCGCCCCGCGCCGCGCCGCCCGCGCCCAGCAGCAGCACCCGTTTGCCCTTGAGCGGCGTGTTCAGGTTATGGATCACGTCGCGCACCAGGCCGACGCCGTCAAAGTTTTCGGCCAGCACGCGCTCGCCGTCGAACTTCATGGCGTTGACCGCACCGGCCAGCTGCGCCCGCTCGGAGCGCTCGGTGGCGTAGGCAAAAGCATCGAGTTTGAAGGGCGCGGTCACGTTCAGCCCCAAGCCACCGGCGGCGCGGAAGGCATCGACCGCACCGGCAAAGCCGCCGACCGGGGCTTCAAGGGCGGTGTACTCCATGTCCTGGCCGGTGGCCTGGGCAAACATGCCGTGGATCAGCGGCGATTTGCTCTGCTGGATGGGGTTGCCGATCACGGCGTAACGATCTGTCATGGCTGTTTCTCCGAATAAAGCACACCGTCCCGCACCATGGCGTCGATGTCGCTGGCGCTGAATCCTACACGCGCGGCAATCTCGCGCTTGTGCTGGCCCAGCAGCGGCGCCGGCCCGCTGGGCGAGGTGTCGCAGCCGGAAAAGCGCAACGGCAGATTGGGGCGTTTGCTCTTGCCGAGCACCGGATGGTCCTGCTCCACGACCCTGCCGCGCGCCAGGGGTTGCGGGTCGCTGAGCACCTTGTCGATGGTCTGCACCGGCGCGGCCGACAACCTCGCTCAGGTGCTCGATGCCCATGGCGTGCAGAACGCCCTCATCGTCGGGCCCAACTCGGGCTATGGCCTGGACAATCGCTGCCTGCTCGATGCACTGGCCCGGGGCGCGGGCCGCTACCAAGGCGTTGCGGTCGTTCGCAACGATGCCAGCCGGGGCGAACTGCAGGCCCTGCAGGCGGCGCGCGCTACGACGAGCGGCAGGTCCGGAACGCTGAGCGGGCAGAATCTGATTACATCGATTTAAGTCACGGATAAATCGCTTTTCAGGATGTTAATCTTTGCAGGAGGATCAAATAAAGTAGCGGCATGGAAAAAACTCGTCCCACCAACGCCCAGCCCATTCGCGCCGTGCTGTTCGATGCCTACGGCACGCTGTTTGACGTCTATAGCGTGGGGCTGCTGGCCGAGCAGCTGTTTCCGGGGCGCGGCCAGGCGCTCAGCGTGATGTGGCGTGACAAGCAGATTGAATATGCGCATCTGGTCAGCACCAGCAGCCACGGCGCGCACTACCAGCCATTCTGGGAATTGACCCGTGCCGCCTTGCGTTATGCCGGCAAGCGCCTGGGACTGGAGATGAGCGGCGAGCGCGAGGACCAGCTGATGAACCAGTACCGGTGTCTAGCGGCCTTTCCCGAAAACCGAGAAGTGCTGCAAGCGCTGAAAGGGCAGGGCATTGTCACCGGCATCCTGTCGAATGGCGACCCGGCCATGCTCGCCGTGGCCGTCAAATCCGCCGGGCTGGGCGACCTGCTCGACCATGTCATCAGCGTCGATGCCATCCGCAAATACAAAACCCATCCTGATGCCTATGCGCTGGGTCCCAGGGCCACCGGGCTTGACGTGTCGCAAATCGCTTTTGTGAGCTGCAACAGCTGGGACGCGCTGGCCGCCACCTGGTTTGGCTACCAGACGCTCTGGGTCAACCGCTACCAGCTGCCATTTGAAGAACTCGGCACCCTGCCGCTCTACGCCGGCAGCAGCCTGCGCGATGTGCTGGCGCTCCCGGGCCTGACGCAACCGCCGGCTGAAGGCACACCGGCGTGAGCCCGCTGGACGTCGTTCTGATCGGTGCGGGCGGGTTTGCCGCCGGAGCGGTCAATGCCATTGCGGGCGGCGGCACCTTCTTTTCATTCCCGGCGATGCTGGCCGTGGGCTTGCCGCCGGTGGTCGCCAACGCCAGCAATTCGGTCGCCCTGTGGCCCGGCAGCCTGACCGGCGCCTGGGCCTACCGGCAGGAGCTGGCCCGCTACAAGCGCTACCTGCTGCCCATGGGCATCGCCTCCTTCATCGGCGGCGCGGCCGGCGGGCTGCTGCTGCTGGCCGCCGGCGATGCCCGGTTTGCCGCCCTGATTCCGTGGCTGCTGGCCTTTGCAACCTTGCTGTTTGCCTTCAGCCCGCAGTTGTCGGCGGCCTTGCGCCATGTTCGGCCGCCACCGGCGACACAGGCTGGCGACGAGCATGGCGCCGGCTCGCCCATCGGTTGGGGGGTGCAGCTGCTGGTGTCGATCTACGGCGGTTTTTTTGGCGCCGGCATGGGCATCCTGATGATGGCCAGCCTGGCGATTGGCGGCCATGAGGATGTGCAGCACATCAACGCCCTGAAGAACCTGCTGTCGGCGGTGATCTACAGCGTCACTGTCATGACCTTCATCGTCGCCGGCGCCGTGAGCTGGCCGCATACCCTGGTGATGGTGCTGACCGCCAGCTTGGGCGGCTACTGGGGCGCCCGCATGGCGCGCAAGATCCAGGGCTCGTGGCTGCGCCGCATGGTGATTGCGGTGGGCGGCGCGCTGACGGTTTATTATTTTTACAAGACGCTGGGCTGAAGCGCCCGCCTGACCCCACCCCTCCCATTTTTTGTTTTTAAGAAGGACTTCCGCATGACCGCGAACACCGAACGCACCACCGCCCACCGCCTCCAGGTGGCGACCGAACTCTACCGTTTCATCGAAGACCGGGTGCTGCCCGGCACCGGCGTGGACAGCGGCAAATTCTGGACCGGCTTCGCCGCCATCGTCGCCGACCTGGCCCCCAGGAACATCGCCCTGCTGGCCGAGCGCGACCGCCTGCAGACGCAGATGGACGCCTGGCACCAGGCCAATCCCGGCCCCATCGCCGACATGCCGGCCTACCGCGCTTTTCTCGAAAGCATCGGCTACCTCGTGCCGCAGCCCCAAACCGTGGCCGTGACCACCGCCAACGTCGATGCCGAACTGGCCGTGCAGGCCGGCCCGCAGCTCGTCGTGCCGATCCTGAACGCGCGCTACGCCCTGAATGCTGCCAATTCGCGCTGGGGCTCGCTGTACGACGCGCTCTACGGCACCGACGCGATTTCCGAAGCCGATGGCGCCGAAAAAGGCAAGGGCTACAACCCGGTGCGCGGCGCCAAGGTCATCGCCTTTGCGCGCAATTTCCTCGACCAGGCCGCGCCGCTGGCCGCCGGCTCGCACAAGGATGCGACCGGCTACCGCGTGGAAGCCGGCCAGCTGCTCGTGGCGCTGCCAAGCGGCGCCACCGGACTGGCCAACCCAGCCCAACTGGTGGGCTACCAGGGCGACGCCGCCGCGCCCACGTCGGTGCTGCTGGTGCACAACGGCCTGCACATCGACATCATCATCAACCGCGCTACCACCATCGGCAAGCTGGACGCGGCCGGTGTCAGCGACCTGGTGATCGAGTCGGCTCTCTCGACCATCCTTGACCTGGAAGACTCGGTGGCCGTGGTCGATGCCGAAGACAAGGTGCTGGCCTACAGCAACTGGCTCGGCATTTTGCAGGGCACGCTGACCGAGGAAGTCAGCAAGGGCGGCAAGACTTTCACGCGCGGCCTGAACCCTGACCGCCAATACACGGGCGCCAATGGCCAGCCGGTGGCGCTGCATGGCCGCTCGCTGATGTTCGTTCGCAATGTCGGCCATTTGATGACCAATCCGGCCATCCTGTACGAAGGCGGCAAGGAAATCCCCGAAGGCATCCTGGACGCCGTGGTCACCACGACGATTGCCATCCACGACCTGCAGCGCAAGGGCAACTCGCGTACCGGCAGCGTCTACATCGTCAAGCCCAAGATGCACGGCCCGGCCGAAGTGGCCTTTGCCTGCGAGCTGTTCGGCCGCGTCGAAGCCATGCTGGGCTTGAGCCCCAACACCGTCAAGCTCGGCATCATGGACGAAGAGCGCCGCACCAGCGTGAATCTCAAAGCCTGCATTGCAGAAGCGGGCGAGCGCGTGGCCTTCATCAACACCGGTTTCCTCGACCGCACCGGCGACGAGATGCACACCGCCATGCAGGCCGGCCCGATGATCCGCAAGGGCGACATGAAGTCCAGCGCCTGGATCGCCGCCTACGAGAAAAACAACGTGCTGACCGGCCTGGCCTGCGGCCTGCGCGGCAAGGCGCAGATCGGCAAGGGCATGTGGGCCATGCCCGACCTGATGGCCGCGATGCTGGAACAAAAAATCGCCCACCCCAAAGCCGGCGCCAACACCGCCTGGGTGCCCAGCCCGACCGCCGCCACGCTGCATGCGCTGCATTACCACCAGGTGCTGGTGTCCGATGTGCAGAAGGAACTCGAAAAGATCGACGCCAACGCCGAGCGCGACAACCTGCTCAACGGCCTGCTGCAAATCCCGGTCACGGCCACGCCGAACTGGTCGGCCGCCGAAAAGCAGGAAGAGCTCGACAACAACGCCCAGGGCATCCTGGGCTACGTGGTGCGCTGGATCGACCAGGGCGTGGGCTGCTCCAAGGTGCCCGACATCCACAACATTGCGCTGATGGAAGACCGCGCCACGCTGCGCATCAGCAGCCAGCACATGGCCAACTGGCTGCTGCACGGCGTGGTGACCGAAGCCCAGGTCAAGGAAACCTTAGCCCGCATGGCGGCCGTGGTCGATGGCCAGAACGCCGGCGATCCGCTGTACCAGCCGATGGCCGGGCACTTTGACACGTCGGCGGCCTACAAGGCAGCTTGCGACCTGGTGTTCAAGGGGCTGGCGCAGCCGAGCGGCTACACCGAGCCGCTGCTGCACGCCTGGCGGCTGAAGGTCAAGGCGGGAACGGCTTGAGGCGCTTGATGCGGGTTGCTATGAATTGAATAGCTTCTTGCGAAGGCTCTGCGTGCACTTGTAGCCGATTTGGCTTGTAAAAATATGAAATGGCGCCTGCGGGCGCTGTTTTTGTTTCAAGCCAGCACTTCAAACGACAAAAAGTCCATCAGCCGCTTGTCTTCCGTCGTCTGGTCGTGCGGAATCAGCAGATATTTCCACGGCTTGGCGCCCGTGGTTTGGGCGTGGCTGGAGGCATGGCGACACCACAGCGCACCTGCCGCCGCCTTGGCTTTAACCTCCTCGGTCGCCAGTTCATTGCGCGCCTTGGTTTCCACCATCAGCAGGAAATGGGCGGTTTCACCCACAAAGTCGGGCATGTACTCGGGATGCTCCGCGCCCAGCTTGTAGTAAAGCTGGAACTGCCCCTTGGCGGGCTTGAACCACTTGTCGGCGTCGCGCTCCAAAATCACTGCAAAACGACGCTCGGTGTCCGAGTCAAACTTTTGCAGCCCATACAGGCAGCGCGAGAATTGGCCAAAAATCATCTGCTTGATGCGGCTGGGCTCCTCCACCGTCTGGCGGTAGTCGCGCACCGGCTGGCCCGCGCCCACGGTGTAGGTCGGCTCTTTCAGCGCCGTAAAGCCGCGCCGCACTTCCACCGCGTAGCCGGTGGCGGATTCATGAAAGTGGGCCATCATCTGCGCCCGGATGTTTTTGGCGATCAGCTGCCGGTCCAGATCGAGCACGTTGCGCACGTCCTCGGCGTCGGGCAGGTAGCTTTGCAGGTGCGCCACCATCTGCCCGGCCAGGTCGTACAGCAACGCCGCCTGGGTGCAGTAGTCGATGTCGTCATAGTCGATCAGCGCATGGACGATGTAGTCTTCCAGCCGTCGTTCACTGCCGCCGCTTTGCGCCGACAGCGTGAACTGTTCATGCGTGCGCAGCGTCTGGCCCACCAGCGAGCGGTCCTTGGGCTGCAGGTGCAGGCCCGCCACGTCCAGCGTGAACGGCGTAAAGCCGCTCGTCACCTCGCCGGTCGGCACCACGGCAATGCGGGGAATGTCGATGGTCTGGCGCAGCACGACTTCCACTGTGCGGCGCACCACGTCCTGCACATCGAGCGCGGGCGGGGCATCCGCGCCGGTCAGCAGGCTGGCTTGCAGCGGCGGCAGCTTTTGCTTCACCGCCTCCGTAATTTGGGCTTGCAGCACGGGGCTCAGCAAGGCCTGCCGGGTGGGTGCGTCTTGCGTGCGGACTTCGTACTGCGCGAGCACCTCCATCACCAC
>JBDSZF010000300.1:0-3066 GCA_039925285.1 Polaromonas sp. | reverse complement strand
ACCAACACCCTCGTCCAGAAACTCTGGAACTACTGCAACGTGCTGCGCGACGACGGCATGAGCTATGGCGACTATGTGGAGCAGCTGACCTTTCTGCTGTTCCTCAAGATGGCTGATGAGCGCGCGCAGCCGCCCTACAACCAGGCCAGCATCGTGCCGGGCGCTTACTCATGGCCGTCGCTGCTGGCCAAAGATGGCGACGAGCTGTTTGACCACTACCGCCATGCTCTGGAAAAACTGGGCCAGGAAAAGGGCACGCTGGGCCTGATCTTTGGCAAGGCGCAAAACAAGTTTCAAGACCCGGCCAAGCTGCGCCGCGTGATCGTGGACCTGATTGATGCCGAGACCTGGACGATTCTTGGCGCCGATGTCAAGGGCGATGCCTACGAGGGCCTGCTGGAGAAAAACGCCCAGGACACCAAGAGCGGCGCGGGCCAATACTTCACGCCGCGTGCGCTCATCCAGGCCATGGTGGACTGCGTGGTGCCCAGGCCTGGCGAGTCCATTTGCGACCCGGCCTGCGGCACGGGCGGCTTCCTGTTTACCGCGCACAACTACATCACCGGCCACAACAAGAACCTGACCCGCGAGCAGCTCAGGCATTTGAAGGAAAAAGCGTTCACGGGCTACGAGCTGGTGCAGGCCACCGCGCGTGTCTGCGCCATGAACATGATGCTGCACGGCATTGGCTCGGAGAAATCGGTGCCCGTGGTGGTGGGCGACGCATTGGCCTGTGACCCCGGCGAACGCTTTGACGTGGTGCTGGCCAATCCGCCGTTTGGCAAGAAAAGCAGCACCGTCATCGTGGGTGAAGACGGCCGCGCCAGCAGCGAAAAAGACACCATCGAGCGCGACGACTTCTGGGCCACCACCAGCAACAAGCAGCTCAACTTTGTGCAGCACATCAAGACGCTGCTCAAGACCCATGGCCGCGCCGCCGTGGTGCTGCCCGACAACGTGCTGTTTGAAGGCGGCGCGGGCGAGACAATTCGCCGCAAGCTGCTGCACGAGTGCGATGTGCATACCTTGCTGCGCCTGCCCACTGGCCTGTTTTATGCGCAGGGCGTGAAAGCCAACGTGCTGTTTCTGGAAAAGAAATCAGCCAGTCAAACGCCATGGACCCAAAAGCTGTGGATTTACGACCTGCGCACCAACAAGCACTTCACGCTCAAGACCAGCCCGCTCAAGCGGCCAGAACTGGACGAGTTTGTAGGTCTGTTCAACGTGGCCAACCGCAGCCAGCGCCAGGCGACCTGGAGCGCGGAGAACCCTGACGGCCGCTGGCGTGCGTACAGCTACGACGAGCTGATGGCCCGCGACAAGGCGAGTCTGGATATTTTCTGGCTGAAAGACGATTCACTCGCCGATAGCGACAACCTGCCGCCGCCCGAAGTGATTGCCCAGGAAATTGTGGAAGACCTGCAGGCCGCGCTGGAGCAGTTCAAGCTGATCGCCGGTGATTTGGGTGGCGAGGTCGAGGAAACGGTCTGATTGGCTGACAGAAGCGCACAAGGCTGGGCGGCCTACAAGACCAGGACACTATAAAAAATCAGGGCGCTGCCTGCATCGCCAGCGATTGCAAGCATTGATACCGCAGAGAGCAGAGAGAAGCAAGACATGGAGTTACGTGAGAAGCAGGGCCTGCCCAGGGCGTTGATCGGGCTGGCCGCGCGCTTGCCCTGGTGGCTGGGGATCGCGCTGGCGGTGATCAGTTATGTGGGCTTGCACGCCTTGGCACAAAAGCCGGTGCTGGCGGCCTTGCAGCCCGGCCAGACCGGAAATTTTTTGCTGTCGACGATGACGCGGGCACTGGCGCTGGCGGGGCAATACCTGCTACCCCTGTTCTTCGGGCTGGGCGCGCTGCTCTCGGCCTTCAGGCGGGGCAAGGCGGCGCGGCTGCATGCCGCCGCCAGCCGTGCTGATGGCATCGACCGCATGAGCTGGCAGGAGTTTGAAATCCTGGTGGGCGAGTACTTTCGGCGCCAGGGCTTTGGCGTGACGGACAACGGCGGCGGCGGGGCCGATGGCGGCGTCGATGTGGTGCTGAAAAAGGGACCCGACAGCTATCTGGTGCAGTGCAAGCACTGGCGCGCGCTGCGGGTCGGCGTGCAGCCGGTGCGCGAGCTGTATGGCGTGATGGCGGCCAACGGCGTGACGGGCGGATTTGTCGTCACCTCGGGCGACTTCACTGAAGAAGCGGTGCGCTTTTCCGACGGCATAGCCCTGACGCTGATCAATGGAAGAACACTGCTGCGCGGCATCCGGGCCCAGGCCGACAGCGGGACCGCTCCCGCCGACCTGTCGCTGCCCGATTGCCCGCTGTGCAACGCGCCCATGGTGCGGCGCCAGGCCCGCAGGGGCGCCACGGCCGGCAAACAGTTCTGGGGCTGCAGCCGCTATGCGCAGGAGCGCTGCCGGGGCACGCGCGAGGTGGATTGAAGCACAGGCGACAGCCGGTATGCCCAGCAGCACTCGCGCAGACGCGGAATAATGCACTGCCTGCGTGCTTTTATGCATTCAGCCCAGCCCACGCCACCCCAACACAAAAGGAAAAACCATGCCCACCTACCACGTCGAAATGCTCGAAGGCCGCACGCTTGAACAAAAGAAAAAACTGGTTGAAGCGATTACCCGCGTGAGTGTCGAGATTCTCGGTGGGCAGCCCGACTCGATCGATGTCCTGATCACCGACATCAAGCGCGAGAACTGGGCCACCGGCGGCAAGCTCTGGTCCGAGCCCCGGGACTGAGCCATCGCACAGGCAAAACCCTTGAAGACATCCTCCTCGCCCTCACCCTCCGTCGCCGAACTGAAAGCGCGCTTCGGCCCGCGCTACCGCTGGCTGCTGCTGGTGGCGGTCATGGTCGGCACCATGGCATCGATCATGTCATCGACCATCGTCAACGTGGCGATTCCGGACATGAGCCACCACTTTTCGCTAGGCCAGGGACGCGCGCAGCTGGTCAGCTCGGGCTTCATGGTGGCCATGACGGTCTCCATGCTGATGACGCCGTGGCTGCTGGCGCGCTATGGCTACCGCGGCACTTATGTCGGCTGCATGCTGCT
>JBDSZF010000299.1:0-4599 GCA_039925285.1 Polaromonas sp. | reverse complement strand
GACAGCACCTTGGCGAACATGCTGTTGGCGTCTTCGGAAATGCCGATGTAGTTGTTCTTGCTCTTGGACATCTTCTCCAAGCCGTCCAGACCTTCGAGCAGCGGCATGGTCAGGATGCACTGCGGCTCCTGGCCGTATTCCTGCTGCAGATGCCGGCCCATCAGCAGGTTGAACTTCTGGTCGGTGCCGCCGAGTTCCAGATCGCTCTTGAGCGCGACCGAGTCATAGCCCTGCATCAGCGGGTACAGGAACTCATGCACGCTGATCGACTGGCCGGCCTTGAAGCGGTCGTGGAAGTCGTTGCGCTCCATCATGCGGGCCACGGTGTAGCGCGAAGCCAGCTCAATCATGCCGCGCGCGCCCAGCGGGTCGCACCATTCGCTGTTGTAGCGAATCTCGGTCCTGGCCGGGTCCAGCACCAGACTGGCCTGGCGGTAATAGGTTTCGGCATTGACCTTGATCTGCTCGGGCGTGAGCGGCGGGCGCGTGCTGTTGCGGCCCGACGGGTCGCCGATCAGGCTGGTGAAGTCGCCAATCAGGAAAATCACCGTGTGGCCCAGATCCTGCAACTGGCGCATCTTGTTGAGCACCACGGTGTGGCCGATATGGATGTCGGGCGCGGTCGGATCGAGTCCGAGCTTGATGCGCAGCGGCACGCCGGTGGCTTCGCTGCGGACCAGTTTTTTGACCCATTCATCCTGCGGAATCAGCTCGTCGCAGCCCCTCAGGGAGACGGCCAGAGCCATCTTTACACGGTCAGACAGGGGGGTATTTGTAACAAGCTCTTGATTCATAAGGGTTTTTCATATGCCGGGTTTTTGTCCGACAGATATAATTGCAGCTTTCCTACGTCGGAACGCCATTTTAGAGGCGCCATTAGCTGCTGACGGGGAAGCCAAGATTTTGAGTCCGATCACCCCCCACCCGCTGGCAAAACGGTTGGCCCGGTGATCGATTTCCTTTTATCGCAGTCCGGCATGCCTTAGCGGCCCGATGCACTTTTATCTGGGATTTACCCTTTGCGCCTGCCCGTCGCCTCCCATAGCCCGCTGACCCTCGCGCGCGTCCTGTCCGCCATTGCCGACAGCCTGCGCCGCCACCCCAAACGCATCACCACCAGCCTGGCCGTCTTGCTGCTCGGTACCGGCGTGACCGCTTTCGGCGTTGCCCCGCTCGCGCCCGATGCGGCCGACTTGCCCGTTCGCCAGGTGCTGGAGGCGGTGCAGCCGCTGTCACCAGAGTCTGCACAGACTCACATGGAAGCGCTCGCCAACTTCAATTTCAAGCTGTTCCGCACCGAAAGCACACGCAGCAGCGACACGGCCGCCTCGCTCCTCAAACGCCTGAACCTCGATGACGCGGCGGCAGACGCTTTCTTGCGCAGCGATCCCAATGCGAAGCTGATATTGACCGGCCAGCCCGGCAAAAATGTAACCGTCGAAGCCAGCGACAGCCAGCAACTGCTCAAGCTCAGCGTGCGCTGGCCCACCGATGATGAGCAGGTTTTCCAGCGCCTGGTCATTGAACGCAGCAACGCCGCCGACGGCCCCCGCTTCCTCTCGCGAATCGAGACGGCAGCCTATACCCGCTCGGCCCAGCTGGCCAGTGCCACCATCCAGACAACGCTGTTTGGCGCCATCGACGATGCACGCATTCCCGATGGCGTCGGCGTGCAGATTGCAGAAATTTTCTCCAGCGATATCGATTTCCGGCGCGCATTGCGCAAAGGCGATCGATTCAACGTGGTGTACGAAACCCTGCAAGCCGATGACGAAACCATGCGCGCCGGCCGCGTACTGTCGGCCGAGTTCGTCAACGAGGGCAAGTCCTACCAGGCCATGTGGTTCCAGCCACCCGGCGTGGATGCGGCAGGCGTCCCCCTCAAAGGCGGCTACTACACGCTGGACGGCAAGAGCCTGCAACGTGCGTTCCTGAGTTCGCCAGTGGAGTTTTCACGGATCAGCAGCGGCTTTTCCATGCGTTTTCACCCCGTCCTGCAAACCTGGCGCGCCCACAACGGCACCGATTTTGCCGCCACCACTGGCACGCCAGCCCGGACCGTTGGCGATGGCGTGGTGGAGTTTGCCGGTGTGCAAAACGGCTATGGCAATGTGATCTTCATCAAGCACAGCAACAACCGCGAAACGGTGTATGCCCACCTGAGCAAGATCAACGTGCGGCAAGGCCAGAGCGTCAGCCAAGGCCAGGTCATTGGCCTGGTCGGTGCGACCGGCTGGGCCACCGGCCCGCACCTGCATTTCGAGGTCCGCGTCAATGGCGTGCATCAGGACCCGATGGCGATCGCAAAACAGAGCGATGTCGTCCCCGTGCCTGCAGCGGCCATGCCGCAGTTCAGGCAACTGGCCAACGGCTTCAGAAACCAGCTGCAAGCCGCCGCCACCATCGACCAGACCCGGGCCGAGTAAGACAAAAACCGGCTGCGGCACTGCGGCAAAATAGCCGCATGCACGACTACACCATCGGCCTGATGTCAGGCACCTCCCTCGACGGCGCCGACGGCGTGCTGGTCGATTTTTCAGGCCGCAAGCTGCGGGTGGTCGCCACGGCAAGCGAGCCGTTTGCCGAAAGCTTTCGGGCCGAGCTGCTGGCGCTCAATTCACCTTCCCATAACGAATTGCACCGCGCTGCGCTGGCCGGCAGCGAACTGGCCGCAGTGTACGCCAAGGTGGTTGCCACCCTGGTGCAAAAAGCCCGCGCGCAGGGAATCGCTGCCGACCAGATTCAGGCCATTGGCGCGCACGGGCAGACGGTCAGGCACCAGCCCCAGCGAACCTCCGCCGAAGCCGGAGGCGCGGGCTACACGCTCCAGCTCAACAACCCGGCCCTGCTGGCCGAACTGAGCGGGATTGACGTGGTGGCCGATTTCCGCAGCCGCGATGTGGCGGCGGGGGGTCAGGGCACGCCGCTGGTGCCGGCGTTTCACCACGGCGTTTTTGGCCGCAGCGATGCCACGGTGGCAGTGCTGAACCTGGGCGGCATTTCAAATCTCAGCGTGTTGCCGCCGGCCGACTCAGACGCTGCGGTGCGGGGCTTTGACTGCGGGCCGGGCAATGCGCTGATCGATGCCTGGTGCCTGCAGCGCACCGGCCAGCCCTTCGATGCAGGCGGCGCCTGGGCGGCCAGCGGCCGGCTGATTCCGGCGCTGCTGGCCAGCCTGCTGGACGAGCCCTACTTCTCGCAACCCATTCCCAAGAGCACAGGGCGGGATCTTTTCAGCCAGGCCTGGCTGGCAGAAAAACTGCAGCCATTCATTGCCGAGCGGCCGGAAGATATCCAGAACACTTTGACAGAATTCACTGTTTTTGTATGTGCAGCCGACGTTATACGCTATGGAAAAGAGAGCGTAGAGCTGATCGTCTGCGGCGGTGGCGCTTTCAACCTGCACTTGCTCCAGCGCCTGCAGGCAGCGCTGCCCTTGCTTCGCGTGAGCACGTCGGACCAGCACGGCTTGCCGCCGCTGCAGGTTGAGGCGGCCGCCTTTGCCTGGCTGGCCCGCCAGATGCTCAAGCGCCAGCCCGGCAATCTGCCCAGCGTGACCGGCGCCGCAGGATCGCGTGTACTGGGCGCGCTGTATCCGGCCTGAATTGGCATGGCGACGAAAAAGCCGCCCTGAAGGCGGCTTGTACAAGGTGGCAGATGAACTGCCGAGTCTGACGATTTATACCGAGAAGCTGGAGCCGCAGCCGCACGAGCTGCTGGCATTGGGATTCTTGATCACGAACTGCGCGCCTTCCAGATCATCCTTGTAGTCGATTTCGGCACCGACCAGGTACTGGTAGCTCATGGCATCGATCAGCAGCGACACGCCATTCTTGGTCATGGTGGTGTCGTCTTCATTGGTGATTTCATCGAAAGTGAAACCGTACTGGAAACCCGAGCAGCCGCCACCCTGCACGAACACGCGCAGCTTCAGGTCAGGATTACCTTCTTCGGCAATCAGTTCGGCCACTTTGGATGCCGCACTGTCGGTAAAAACAAAAGGTGCGGGCATTTCGGTCAGGATATTTTCGGCAACTGCGCTCATGGGGAACTCCGTTATTCAATAAGCAATTTGTAAATAGTACAGTAAATCAATCAACCATAACGCGCGCGTGTCTTAGCGCATTCGAACGCTGATCCATGAAAAAAGCCGCCAGGCAGAACCATGGCGGCTTTTTTGCGAAGCAGGGAAAGCGGATTAACGCTTGCTGAACTGCTTGCGACGGCGGGCTGAGCGGAAACCGACCTTTTTACGTTCGACTTCACGGGCATCGCGGGTCACAAAACCGGCCTGGCTCAACGCTGGCTTGAGCGTTGCGTCATAGTCGATCAGGGCACGGGTGATGCCGTGGCGCACTGCGCCAGCCTGGCCGGACTCGCCGCCGCCGTGGACGTTGACCATGATGTCAAACGTCTCGACGTGGTTCGTCAGAAACAGGGGCTGGCGGCAGATCATGATCGAGGTCTGACGACCGAAGAACACCTGGATGTCCTTGTCGTTGACCGTGATCTTGCCAGTGCCTTTTTTCAGAAACACGCGGGCGACGCTGGATTTGCGACGGCCGGTGCCATTGTTCCATTCACCAATCATCAATAGCT
>JBDSZF010000298.1:0-17735 GCA_039925285.1 Polaromonas sp. | reverse complement strand
GCTGCAATCAGCTGAGCCTCAAATTATATACCGGTTTTTGAAGCCGGGTCAAATTTAATTTGAAGTTTTTTCTTCCTTCTGACTACCGACTCGCCTTTCAGGCAAGCCGCCTTGTCATCAGCAGAGCCGTTAATCATAGCACCGTTAATTGTCTCTTGGGCGAAAATTTCTGCAAAAATCCTTGCTATTGATGACCTCGCAAGATGGCTAGCCGCCCTCTTGCGATCAAGCCCGCCCACAAAGCAAGCAGAAGGCATGAACAGTCCCTCCGAAGTGTTTTGCTTCATGCGTCGAAACCGCCCCTTGACTGACTGCAATTGAGCACCAACTAATCCTGACTGCTGCAGTGTCCTCGCCTTAAGCGCAAGCGCACATTCAGCCGCTACCGTTCGCCATCCAGGCGCTCAAGCCTCATAAAACCGCACCTCCGCTCGCACCCGGGATAATCCCTCTATATATGGCACTCCTTACCCTCCTTGACGCCCAACTCGCTTTTGGGCACGTCGCTCTGCTGGATCATGCAGATTTTTCCCTGGAAACCAACCAGCGCATTGGCCTGATTGGCCGCAACGGCACGGGCAAGTCGTCCCTGCTCAAAATCCTCGCCGGTCTGGAAAAGCCTGACGATGGAACCTTGCAGTTGCAGCAGAACCTGCGCATTGCCTACGTACCCCAGGAACCCAGCCTGGACCCGCATGCTACGGTCTTCATCGCTGCCAGTGCCGGACTGGCACGTACCAAGCATGTGGTTGAGCTCTATCTTGCGGCTGACGAACATACCGACCTGGACGCACTGCAATCAGAAATCGAGGCGCTGGACGGCTGGACCTGGGAGCAGCGCGTCGAAGAAACCCTGCACCGCCTGCACCTGGACAAGGATGCCATCGTCGGCTCACTCTCGGGCGGCACCAAAAAACGCGTGGCACTTGCTCAGGCGCTGGTCGCCAAGCCTGACGTGCTCCTGCTCGACGAGCCGACCAATCACCTTGACCTGGATTCGATCGCCTGGCTGGAAGAACTGCTGGTCAATTTCAATGGCAGCATCATCACCATCACCCATGACCGGGCCTTTCTGGACCAGGTTGCGAACGTCATCGTCGAACTGGACCGCGGCAAGCTACGCAGCTACCCCGGCAATTTTGCCCAGTACCTGGTCCAGAAGGAAGACCAGATGGCACAGGAAGCCGTCATCTTTGCCAAGGCGGACAAACTGCTGGCGCAGGAAGAAATCTGGATTCGCAAGGGTGTGGAAGCACGCCGTACCCGCAGTACAGCCCGCATCGGCCGGCTTGAAGCCTTGCGCGACAATCGTGCGGCCAGGCGCGATGCGGTCGGCCGGGTCAATCTGGACGTTTCCAGCGGCGACAAGAGCGGCAAGATCGTTGCCGAACTCACCGACGTATCCAAGAGTTTTGGCCACCCGGGCGCCGAAAGGATCATCGTCAACCATTTCAGCGCCACCTTGCTGCGGGGCGACAAGGTAGGCCTGCTGGGACCCAATGGCGCGGGTAAAAGCACACTGCTCAAGCTCATTCTGGGCGAACTGCAGCCCGACGTCACCAACCCGCCCGGCAAGGTGCGCCAGGGTGCAAACCTTCAGGTGGCCTACTTTGACCAGATGCGCGACTCGCTGGACCTGGACGCTACGCTCGAAGACTTCATCAGCCCGGGCAGCGAATGGGTCGAGATCAATGGCCAGAAGAAGCATGTCAAGAGCTACCTGACCGACTTTTTGTTCTCGCCCTCGCGCGCCAACTCGCCAGTGCGCACGCTGTCGGGCGGCGAGCGCAACCGCCTGCTGCTGGCGCGCCTGTTTGCGCGCCCGGCCAACGTGCTGGTACTCGACGAGCCCACCAACGACCTGGACATCGACACGCTCGAACTGCTCGAAGACCTGCTGCAAAACTACGAAGGCACGGTGTTTCTGGTCAGCCATGACAGGCGCTTCCTGGACAACGTCGTGACCAGCACCATCGCCTACGAAGGCACGCCGGACAACCCCGGCTTCTGGCGCGAATACGAAGGCGGCGTGACGGACTGGCTCACGCAGTCGAAACGCGCGGCGCAAATTACCGGCAGCAACAAAAGCCCGGCAGCAGCCTCAAGCCCTAAAAATGCAGGCAAAACCACGGCCGAACCCAATAAGGACGGGCGCGAGCAGCTATCGAAAAAGAAACTCAGCTACAAGGAGCAGCGTGAACTGGATGGCTTGCCAGCATTGATTCAGCAGCTTGAATCGCAGCAAAAAGCGATTGAACAGGAGCTCTACGACGGCACGCTGTACACCAGCAATGCCAAACGTGCAGCCGAGCTCACTGCGCGCAATACCAAAATTGAAGAAGAACTCATGGACGCACTGCAGCGCTGGGAAACGCTCTCTGCCTGACCCCAGGCACCGCTCGATCTTGACCGAAAAAGGTTCGTCAAGCGGTGGTTTTGACAGACGGTCACGCAAAGCGCCTACACAAAGAAGAGCCAGAACCGCTCGCCTGACAAGGTCGGAAATGCAGGGCTTGCGCTACAGTGGCCAGCACCATGCAAACCCCTGCCGCGCTGCGCCCTGGCCCGATCTCACCCGCCCCTCGTCTTCAGGGTGTCCGGCAGCGGCTGTTCCTCGCGCTTTTGAGCTTCTGGGTCTCGGGCTGCGCGTCTTTGCCGAACGACGTAGATCGCCCAATTTCAACGGCGCTGGCCAACCCCATGGAAACCCGGCTGGGCCAGCTCGTGCAGATCCGTTCAGCCAAGGCAGGTACGCATAACGACTCCGGCTTTGCGCTGGTGGGTAACGCCGAGTTGGCATTTACCAGCCGGATGACGTTGATCAAGGCAGCGCAGAAAACGCTGGACATCCAGTACTACGCCATCTTTGCCGACGACACGACCGAGCGCATGTTCGATGCCTTGCGTGAAGCGGCCGGGCGTGGCGTGCGCATCCGCATCCTGCTGGATGACTTCAACACCTCGGGCAAAAACGCGCAGGTCCTGAAGTTGGCCTTTGAGGAAAATTTTGAGCTGCGCCTGTTCAACCCGCTTCCCGGCGGGCGTGGATCGATGGCATTGCGGATTCTGAGCAACCTCAAGGATGTGGCGCGGATGCAGCGGCGCATGCACAACAAGATTTTCGTCGCCGACAACGCGGTCGCCATTACCGGCGGGCGCAATCTGGGCGAAACCTATTTCGGACAAAGCGAAGGCACCAACTTTGTGGACATCGACGTGCTGGCAGCCGGCCGCATTGCGCGTGACCTGTCGCGCAGCTTTGACCAGTACTGGAACAATCCGCTGGCCTATCCGGTGCAGTCGCTGATGACCGCCGAGGAAATTGAGCTGCTCAGGCCGAAACTGGTCGCAGCCAATCCTGAAGCGCCGTCCGCCCTCCCGAAACCTGCGACAAAAGCGGCAAACCCAACGCCGGCAACAACTCTCACAGCGACACCGGATAACACCACCGCCCTGCCCGACGCGACCGATCTGAGCCTGTTGAGCTGGACCTGGGCACCGTCTCTATTGCTGGTGGACAAACCGTCCAAAATTGCCGCTGACGCCGACGACGTGGCGGAAGCGCAGGAAACGGCCGTCGATGGCCTGCTGCGGCTCATGTCCCAGGCAAAAACCGATCTACTGATCGTCTCGCCCTATTTTGTTCCTGGCGAACTCATGATGAGCCAGTTTGCCGACATGCGGCGGCGCGGTGTACGGGTGCGGGTGCTGACCAACTCACTGGCATCCAACGATGCGCCCGCCGCGCACGCAGGCTATGCCCGCTACCGCGCAGCGCTGCTGGCGATGGGCATTGAGCTTTATGAAATGCGCGCCGAGCAGGAAAGCACCGTCAGGAGCTTCGGCTGGGGCGCGGGTTCAACGGGAGGCTCCAAAAGCGGCTCACGCGCCAGCCTGCATGCAAAGGTGGTGGTGATCGATGGCCGTCTGCTGGCAGTCGGCTCGATGAATCTGGACCTTCGCTCGCAACTGCAAAACAGCGAAGTCGCCATCATCATCCGCAACCGCACGCTGTCACAGGAGGCCACGCGCCTGATCGAGCCGGCGCTGACGAATGGTGCCTACCATGTGGAACTGGTCGATGGGAAACTGATGTGGCGCGCGCCGCAGGGGTCGGGCCTGAAGGATTCGACAACCGAGCCGGATGCAAGTGTCACCTTGAAGCTGCTGCTCAAGCTGATCGGGCCGCTTGCGCCGGACGAGATGCTGTAAGGCGCTTGCATTCATGAAGCCAGAGGCCAAGAATCTTCAGGCTTGATTCCAGCCCTCAGCGCAGCACGTCCCTTCTTCGGTCACCTTGCCGTCAAGCGCCTGAGCGCTGTTACCCGGCTGGTATCAGACAATCCGCAATAAACAGGAGATTGAAATGCAATGGACACAGGCGCGACGCGCCCAAAAAATGAACCCTTCGGTGATCCGCGAGATCCTGAAGGTCACCGAAAAGCCCGGCATCATCAGCTTTGCCGGCGGCCTGCCCTCGCCCAAGACCTTTCCGGTCAGCGCCTTCAGCGCCGCCTGCGAAAAAGTGCTGCGCGAAGACGGCCATGCGGCGCTGCAATATGCGGCCAGTGAAGGCTATGCACCGCTGCGCGAAATGGTGGCGGCGATGCTGCCCTGGGAAGTGGACCCGGCGCTGGTCCTGATCACCACCGGCTCGCAGCAGGGGCTGGACCTGGTTGCCAAGGTGCTGATTGACGAGGGCAGCCGCGTGCTGGTGGAAACGCCGACTTACCTGGGTGCGCTGCAGGCCTTCACGCCGATGGAGCCCGACATCGTCAGCGTGGACTGCGATGACGAAGGCGTGGACCTTGCCGACCTGGCCGCCAAGGCGGCTGGCGCGCGTTTCTTCTACGTGCTGCCCAATTTCCAGAACCCTACCGGCCGCACCATGACGCAAGAGCGCCGCGCCGCCCTGAGCGCGGAGGCGTCCCGCCTCGGGCTGCCGCTGGTCGAGGACAACCCCTATGGCGACCTGTGGTTTGACACGCCGCCGCCGCTGCCGCTGACCGCGCGCAATCCCGAGGGCTGCGTCTATCTGGGTTCATTTTCCAAGGTGCTGGCGCCCGGGCTGCGGCTGGGTTTCATGGTGGCGCCCGCCGCCATCTTCCCCAAGCTGCTGCAGGCCAAGCAGGCCGCCGACCTGCACAGCCCCGGCTTTAACCAGCGCCTGGTGGCCGAGGTGATGAAGGACGGCTTCCTGGATCGCCATGTGCCCACCATCCGCGCCCTCTACAAATCGCAGCGCGACGCCATGCTGGCCGCCATGACGCGCGAGATGCCCGCGGACGTCGAATGGAACACCCCGGCCGGCGGCATGTTCTTGTGGGTGCGTTTGCCCGCTGGCAACAATGCGATTGAACTGTTGCCCAGGGCGGTCGAGCGCAACGTAGCCTTTGTGCCGGGCTGGGCTTTTTACGCCGGCCAGCCCGACGCCCGCACGCTGCGCCTGTAGTTCGTGACCTCCAGCGTGGCACAGATCAACATCGGCATTGCCGCGCTGGCCGATGCCATTCGCGAGATGCGCGCTGAATCACCCGCCTCGGCTGCGGGCACCGCCCAGCGCCTCGAAGAACTGCCCCTGGCGTGAAGCCTGAACCTGTCCGCACTCACCCAACACGAAAGAAAATCCATGACGCCACGCCGGTTCAAGCAAGTTGACGTCTTCACCAGCACGCCGTATTTCGGCAATCCGCTGGCGGTGGTGCTCGATGGCGGCGGACTCGATGACGAAACGATGCAGCGCTTTGCCCGTTGGACCCATTTGTCGGAAACCTGCTTTTTACTGCCGCCCACCGATGCGTCGGCCGATTACCGCGTACGCATCTTCACGCCCGGCGGCGAGTTGCCTTTTGCCGGCCATCCGACGCTGGGCAGTTGCCATGGCTGGCTGCAGGCGGGCGGCCAGCCGAAAAACGCAGCGTTCATCGTGCAGGAATGCCAGATCGGCCTGGTCAACATTCGCCGCGAAGCCGGCACACAGCGACTGGCATTTGCAGCGCCGCCGTTAAAGCGCTCGGCACCCAAGCCCGTGATGCTGGCCCAGGTTGTCCGGGCACTGAGCCTGCAGCCAGCGCAAATTCTGGCGGCGCAACTGCTCGACAACGGCCCGCAGTGGCTGACGCTGCTGCTGGACAGCCCCGAAACCGTGCTGCAGCTGATGCCCGACCATCGGGCGCTTGAACAGCTGGGCGTGAAGGTCGGTGTCGCAGCCATATACCCGCCCGAAGAAGCCCCACCCCTGATTGCCCGCGCCAATCGGGAGGCGCGGGCTTTCGACTCCGCGGCGAAGGAAAGCCTTCCTGATGTACCCGACCTGGAAGTGCGCGCCTTTGCCGCAGCCATCGGCATCAACGAGGACCCGGTGACCGGCAGCCTCAATGCGAGCCTGGCGCAATGGCTGATCGCCGATGCCCATCTACCGGCGCGCTATCTGGCCTCGCAAGGGGTTTGCCTTGGCCGCGCGGGCCAGGTCCATATCGAGCGTGATGCGCAAGGCCAGGTCTGGCTAGGTGGCGAATCGGTGACCTGCATTGATGGCCAGGTGAGGCTTGGATCACAGTGAACGGAGGAATGGCATGGCGTCAAAGCCTAGAATCCGGTGATGCGACATCCTGCGCAATTTTTCTCACAGCGGCGGGCAGATCGTTCCGGCGGCACCACCCGGACAACGATATTCCATCGACGGACCACGATATGACAACGCAGAACCCGGCTTCCACCACCCTGCATGCAAGCACTCTGAGCGCTGAATTTTCAGATTTTGAAGAAGCCGCGAGGTACGCACTTTTGCAGCGTCTGGCGCCGGCCCTGCAGCACCATTTGATGGGCAAGTTTCAGTCGATGGGCATGATTGCATCCATGATCAATAGGCGCCTTCAGTCTGCCGATCCCGATCTGGCCGTCATTCGCGAGGACGCTGCCTCGCTCAGCAGCGTTTCGCGCACTGCTGTGAACTCGATCATGAATATCATGACCTGGATCGAACCCAAAACAGCAAGCACCGTGAAGTTTGACGCCGGGGTCAGTGAGTGCCTGGGCTTGCTCTCGACGGAATTCCGGTTCAAGGGTTTTGTCATCGTCAACGAAGTCCCTGAAATCGATGTGGAGCTTTCCAGCAAGGCACTTCGCAGCGTATTGAGTGCCACGCTGATTGCACTGAGCGATCTGTCAAAGGCGCCAGCCAAGCTGCTTATTCGAGCGCATGCCGTGGCGGATCGCGTCGAGCTGTCAATCGACCTGCAGCCCACCGAAGGGGATACCCGGCATGGCCACATGACCGATTACCGTCCCTTGAAATGGAGGGATGCCGAGATTCTTGCAATAGCGGAATCTGTCAAGCTGACGCGCGACAACGCAGGTGTACAACTGACTTTCTCGCGCGCGGATGCGGCTACCGGCTTGCCCGGTGATCCTGTCAGCAGGGCCAGACGCTGACCCCTCGCTGGCAACTGACTTGCAGGATAGTGGGTTGCTCAGTAACAGAAAGTATTTAAGATTGCTGTTGGATGCAAAATTCAAGTAAAGTAAAAAGATGTGACGACTGCATGTTTCGTAAGTTCAAGTTCAGTCTGATGCTTTTGCAACAGGAAGGAAACTTGCCAGGCGTTGATTGATGGAGGGGACGCTCCCACCCACGACAGCATGCTTGGCATCCCCTTTCAGGAAAAAATATGGCTCTAAGAGTGTTTTTGGTTGAAGACAGTGCAGCCCAGGGCGCCTATCTGATGCATATCCTGGTTACCGAAGCCAGGGTAGATATTGTGGGTATTGCAGAAACAGAAAAACAGGCCATTGACTGGCTTGACCGCAACGCTGACCGGTGGGACATCGTGCTGGTCGACCTTTTCCTGGGGGAAGGCACAGGTGCCGGCGTGATCCGGCATTGTCATGCCCGGCATCCCGACCAGAGCGTTCTTGTCATGACCAACCATGCCCGAAACGATGCTTTGTTGAATCACTGCAAACTGCTGGGTGCCAATGCCGTTTATCACAAGGCCACCGGGCTGGACGAGCTGGTCGCTTATTGCAACGGGCTGGCGTTAAAAAGACACAATGTATCGACCAGCGCCCTTCCAGCCTGAAATCAGAGATGACTCTCGCCCTGGCTTATCTTCATTGAGGCTTTGCACACTCCGCCGCTGAGTGAGGCGATAACAGCCGCGCCGAAAACCTGGTGATCACCTTGGCTGGATGACATACGCCTGAGCCGGTGGGCCTAACGAGGCACTGTGCCAGCCACACGCCAGACCGCATTGCCGACATCGTCAGCCACCAGCAAAGCGCCGCGCTGGTCCATCGCGACACCGACCGGGCGGCCATAGGCCTTGCCATCGGCGCTCAAAAAGCCTGTCAGCACATCCACCGGCAAGCCTGACGGCTGACCCTTGACAAACGCCACGAACACCACCTTGTAGCCACTGAGCGGCTTGCGGTTCCACGAACCATGCTCGCCCACGAAAACGCCACTGCGCAAGGACGGCGGCAAGGCATTGCCTTCTGAAAAAGCCATGCCCAGCGGCGCCACATGCGAGCCCAGCGCATAGTCGGGCGCAATCGCCCTGGCCACCAGATCGGGCCGCGGCGGCTTGACGCGCAGATCCACGTTCTGGCCGTAGTAGCTGTAGGGCCAGCCGTAGAACGCGCCGTCCTTCACCGAAGTCAGGTAGTCGGGCACCAGGTCGCTGCCGATCTCGTCGCGTTCGTTCACAACCGTCCAGAGCGCACCGGTATCAGGCGCCCAGCCCATGCCGTTCGGGTTGCGCAGGCCGGTGGCAAACACCCGGTGCGAGCCGGTCTTCAGGTCCACCTCCCAGATGGCGGCGCGGCCAGCCTCGGCCTCCATGCCCCTTTCCGCCACATTGCTGTTCGAGCCAACGGTGACATACAGCTTGCTGCCATCCCGGCTGGCAATGACGTTTTTCGTCCAGTGGTGGTTGATAGGGCCGGCCGGCAAATCGACCACCTTGACCGGTGCTGCGCTGATGCGGGTCTGCCCGGCCTGGTAGGGAAAACGCAGCACCGCATCGGAATTGGCAATGTACAAATCATTGCCCACCAGCGTCATGCCAATGGGCGAATGCAGGTTCTGCAGGAAAACCGTGCGGGTTTCGGCCTGGCCATCGCCATCGGCGTCGCGCAGCAGCGTGATGCGGTTGGCCGACGGCACAACGGCACCAGCCCGGCCCATCATTCTTTTCATGAACCAGCCCTTGATGCCCTTGCCATCCTCGGGCTTGGGTGGCGCATTGCTTTCGGCGACCAGCACGTCGCCGTTAGGAAGCACATACACCCAGCGCGGATGGTCCAGGCCTGTGGCCAGTGCTTTCACGCTCAAGCCCGCCATGGCGGCAGGCATCACGCCTTCTGGCCAGCCCTGGGCGGGTGCGACATTCACGGTGGGAATCAGGCTGGATTTTGGCGGGGGCAGGATCGGGTTGGACCCCATGCCTGCCTCGAGGGGCAGCAAGGCCATATCGCCGCAAGCCGCCAGGCCACCGAACAGTACCAGGCAGAGCGCCGCCGTGCCGCAGCGTTTAGGAAGGTAAAACCGTGTTGGCATAAAAACTCCTGAAACGTTGTCGCCCGACGGGTCGCTGATCCGGCCAGTGTGCGCGCCGTCAAGCAGCCTCTGCTGTCAGCCGAGCGCACCAAAACCTGCCAGCGTTTGGCCATGCCAGGCAATTTTGGGTGCCGCTGCTTTAAAACGCCGTGGCGTTGCTCAGCGTGCCGGCGGGCAGCTGGTCGATTTCGGCCAGCAATTGCGCCAGGCTGCGTCCCATGGCATCCAGCAGCGCATGCCCCTTTTCGGCCGTGGCTGCGGCCGCATTACCGACCGCGCCGTGCGGGTTGTAGTCCTGCATTTGCCAGCCCAGCTTGGCGCTGCGGCCGTCGCCCAGGATGCTGAATTTCTCCGCGCGGTCTTGCGAGGTCGAATGGAAATCCTGCGCCCTGGCCATCTCGACCTGGCCGGGCTTGAGCGCCAGCATCATCGAGGTTTCGATCTCGCCCGCATGAATGCCAAAACGGTGCTCATGCGCGCTGAACTGCGCCGCCACCGAATCGCCCTGTTCATTGAGCAGCGGCAGGTTGAAGGAGTTGACGCTGTATACCAGCATGCCCAGCCGGGTGCGCAGGTCGCGCGCCACCACGTCCATCAGCCCGACCTGGCCGCCGTGCGAATTGAGCAGCACGAGCTTTTTCACGCCGGTGCTAGCGACCGACTCGGCCAGTTCGGTCCAGAGCCGCAGGATGGTTTCGGCCTTGAGCGTGAGCGTGCCGGCAAAGCGGGTGTGCTCGGGGCTGAAGCCGATGGATTGCGTCGGTAAAAAGAGCACCGGCAGGCTGGCCGGCAAGTTCGGCAGCGCGGCAGCAATCACGCCCTCGACCAGCGCCGTATCGACATTGAGCGGCAAATGCGGGCCATGCTGCTCGATGGCCGCGACCGGCAGCACCGCGATGCAGCGCGCCAGGTCCAGCCGCGCAAAGTCGGGGCTTTTCAGGTCGGCCCAGAAACGCGGTAGATCAGAGGGTGTGGACGTTGCTATGTTCATGTCTGCATTTTCAGCGACTCCGGCAGTCCAGGTGAAAAGCAAAGCCGGAATAGTCGGTACAGGCAAACGCTGCCCATTTGACAAATGTCATTGGCGCCTCGTTTTAGCGCGCGTAGCCTCACGGTTTCAGACGATATGCCCGGGGAGATGAATTGGACAAGAAACAGATCTGGAACCTGGGCTACTGGGTCATTGCGCTGATGACGCTGCTGATGCTCCAGAACATCTGGCAGACCGCCAGCCAGGCCTTGCCGGTGCCCTACAGCGAGTTCGAGAAAGCCCTCAGCGAGGGCCGCATTGCCGAGGTGTCGGTGACCGACAGCACCGTCATCGGCCGGCTGAAAACACCGGAAGGCAAAAAGACCACACTGGTATCGACCCGGGTGGAGCCGGACCTCGCGGCCCGGCTGGATCGCTACAACATTCCCTACACGCGCATCGTCGAGAACACGTTTCTGAAGGACCTGCTGTCGTGGACCTTGCCGGCCCTGATTTTCTTTGGCGTCTGGTTCTTCCTGTTCCGCCGCTTCGCCGACAAGCAGGGCATGGGCGGTTTCCTGTCGATTGGCAAAAGCCGCGCCAAGATTTATGTCCAGACCGACACCGGCGTCACTTTTGCCGACGTGGCCGGTGTCGATGAAGCCCGGCACGAGCTTGAGGAAGTGGTGGACTTCCTCAAGCATCCGCAGGAATACGGACGCCTGGGCGCGCACATTCCCAAGGGCGTTCTGCTGGTCGGCCCGCCCGGAACGGGCAAGACGCTGCTGGCCAGGGCCGTGGCGGGCGAGGCCGGCGTGCCTTTCTTTTCGATCTCGGGCAGCGAATTCGTCGAGATGTTCGTCGGCGTCGGCGCAGCCCGGGTGCGCGACCTGTTCGAGCAGGCGCGCGCGATGGCGCCGGCCATCATCTTCATTGACGAACTCGATGCGCTGGGGCGGGCGCGTGGCGCCTTTCCCGGCCTGGGCGGCCATGACGAGAAGGAGCAGACGCTGAACCAGTTGCTCTCGGAAATGGATGGTTTTGACGCCTCGGTCGGACTGATCATCCTGTCGGCGACCAACCGGCCCGAGATCCTGGACCCCGCCCTGCTGCGGGCCGGCCGCTTTGACCGCCAGGTGCTGGTGGACCGGCCTGACCGCAAAGGCCGAACCGACATCCTGAAGGTGCATGTGCGCAAGATCAAGCTCGACCCCGGCCTGCAGCTCGAAGACGTCGCGGCGCTGACGCCGGGCTTCAGTGGCGCGGACCTGGCCAACCTGGTGAACGAAGCCACGCTGGTGGCCACCCGGCGCAAGGCCGACCTGGTGACGATGCCGGACTTCACCGCCGCCGTCGAGCGCATCGTCGCCGGCCTGGAGCGCCGCAACCGGGTGCTCAACCCGAGGGAGCGCGAGGCGATTGCATTTCACGAAATGGGCCATGCGCTGGTGGCGCTGGCCCAGCCGGGCACCGACCCGGTGCACAAGGTGTCGATCATTCCACGCGGCATAGGCGCGCTGGGCTACACCATCCAGCGCCCCACCGAAGACCGCTACCTGATGACGCGGCCCGAGCTGGAACAGAAAATCGCCATTCTGCTGGGCGGCCGCGCGGCCGAGAAGCTGGTGTTTGGCGTGCTGTCCACCGGCGCGGCCGACGACCTGGCCAAGGCCACCGACATGGCCCGCGACATGGTGACGCGCTACGGCATGGACGAAAACCTGGGTTACGTGGCCTTCGAGCCCAGGCGACAGCAGATGCTTGAGGTGCCCGCAGACCTCATGCAGCAAAGCAGCCCCGCAGTTTCAGAACACACGCAGCGGCGCATCGACGACGCGATCCGGGACATCGTGATGAGCGGCTTTGCCCGCGCCAGCGCCATCCTGGGCAGCAACCGCCCGGTGCTGGAGCACGGTGCGCGGGCCCTGCTTGAAAATGAAACGCTGGACGAGGCGGCCATCCGCGCATTGGGCGCCGAACTGCGCAAGGACGGGCAGGAAGCAGCCGTTGCCAGCAACGATGATTCCGCACTCGCCGGATCAAAAGCGGCCAAACTGGACCCTATTTGACGAGCAGCACCGGCACGGGTGACTGATGGATCACCCGCTGGGCAATCGAGCCCAGGAACATGCTGCCGATGGCCCCCATGCCGCGTGTGCCCATCGCAATCTGGTCAAACTGCCGCTCTTTGGCGACCCCTACGATCTGATTGGCAATCACGCCATAGGCCCGGGCGGGCTCCCCTACCTTGAGCCCTGCCGCCTTGGCACGCTCCATCGCCTTGGCCAGTATGACGTTTTGCCGAATGACTTGATCATCTTCAATTTTCTGGAGGGTCGCGGCGGTGTAGCTGCCATAAAAAACCGGTTCAGGGCTGACACACAACAGGGTCGCTTCCAGTTCAAGGGAAGAGCGGGCCATATTGGCAACCGCCTCAATGGCCCGGTCAGCATGCTCAGAGCCATCCACCGCGATCAATACTTTCAACATGCCGTACTCCTGTTTTCAGCGACAAGCGCATGGAAATACCAGAACTCATACACCGCTTCGCGTATGAACCCACTCATCTCAGGCGGCGCTCTTGCGCAAGTTCTCGACGCCGCCTTTGAGCTTCTGAAGGGCGCTGCTGAAAGACTCTTTCACCTGATTCCAGGACTCCACCGTGGCGGCTTTCAACTCCGTCAGGCGCTGCTCTGCCACATGCAGATCGGCTTCGAGATTTTTAACCTCTTCGCCCAGCTTGGCCTTGGTCTGGGCACTGGCGGCCTCGGCCTTGGTCTTGAATTCGGCAATCGTCGCTTTGAGTTCATCGAGCTCTTTTTGCGCGGCTTGTGCGAAGGCCGTACGCTCGCTCTCCTGTGGGCTGGCCTGACCTGAAGTTGCGGGGGGCTTTTGCATTTCTGGCAAAGGGGGCTTGATCTTGTCGCACGCAACGGTCGCGGCGGCGACAACCAGGACCAGGCCTATGACCGACATGGAACGTTTCATCAGTTTTCGCGTGAAACCCCGGCCTTCAGGCCCGGGAGGTAGAGCGCCGACTGCGCAGCATTCGTTACCCCTTGGACTTACCTAAATCACGCTTGCCTTTCTTTTAGTCCGTTGTAAGGTGCAGGCTTTCCACCTGGCTGGGCCGTGAGGCTCTGTCCGTAAAGACCTTGTGACCCACGCCTTGCGGCGCATGTCCCCTCGGGAATGTCAGCAACCGGCTCCTACTCTTGCGAGTAGCGACAAAGACCTTCGACCCTTTACCTTTGGTGTGCATGACCCAAGCCTTGCAGAGCAGCAAACTGAGGAAGCATTTGCTGGTGCGTCTGAACGACCTACTGCTAACGTAGCGGACTGGTTACCGCTTTCCCTGTTTCAACCTGGCTTCGCTTGTCTTCCGACTTCAAGCTCCGGCCTTTAGACCGGGGTGGTTGACGATGATTCCTTCTTCTCAAGGATGACGATGACAAGCTGAAATCTAGCCCCGGCCCGGCCAGCCGCCTTGAGAAACATCAATCGCCCGCGAGTCAGCAGCAAAAACTCAAGCCGCCGCAGCAGCTTTCTGAATCGCATCGCGGTGCGTTTGCTGGCTGACATGCCGGCCCTGCCGCTCGGACCGGGGCTTGGCAGCGCCCGCCGGCAGGGCCGCACGCCCGGCAGCCAGCAGATCGACCAGGCATTGCGGCCGGCCGCGCGCGCCGCTGGCGCGGTAATCGGCCAGCAGGGCGGCGCCTACATCGTCATGGTTCAAGCCGCGCACGGCCGTGAGGTGTTCAAACAGCAAATCCACCAGCTTTTCGAGCGCAAATTCATGCGTCTTGCCGGTCGTTTGCCAGAGCCAGTCGCTGAAGGCCAGGAAATGATGAAAAGCCGAGCCCGGCCCTAAAAGCAGCTTGAGCCCCAGCGCAAACCGCCCCGAGTTGGCGACCATCTCCCAGTAGCGCGCAAAGCGCTGGATGCGCTGCATCGTCGTGAAATCAATCGTCGAAGTCTGCAGAATCGTGTAGGGCGTCTGCGGGTCGTAAGCCATTGCAAAGTCAGCCGTGTGCCGGGTGATCGGCGTGCCGCGCAGGCGCTTCAAAATGCCAAACTGGATTTCATGCGGCGCCAGCGCATAGAGACGGTCAAAGCCGTCGGCAAAGCTCTGCAGCGTCTCGCCGGGCAGGCCGAAAATCAGGTCGGCATGGACATGGGCCTGACTCTCGTTGACCAGCCAGCGCAGGTTGTCGGCAGTTTTGGCATTGTCCTGCCTGCGCGAAATGCGCTGCTGCACCTCGGGATTGAAGCTCTGGATGCCCACTTCGAACTGCAGCGAGCCGGCTGGAAACTGCGCAATCAGCACCTTGAGCCGGTCCGGCAGGCTGTCGGGAACGACCTCGAAATGCACGAACAGATCAGGCACCATGCGGTCGAGGAAAAACTGCAAAATCCGCACCGAAAAATCGACCTTCAGGTTGAAGGTGCGATCGACGAACTTGAAGTTGCGCGCACCGCGCTGGTAGAGCGCCTCCATCCCGGCCATGAAGCGGTCCAGCTCGAACGCCCAGGCCGTCTTGTCGAGCGAACTGAGGCAAAACTCGCACTTGAACGGGCAGCCGCGCGAAGCTTCGACATAGAGCAGGCGCTTGGCCAGATCTTGGTCGGTGTACTCGTTATAGGGCAAGGCCAGTGTTTCAAGAGGCGGCTGTTCGCCCGCGATGACCTTCATCAGCGGCTGGGGGCCGTCGAGCAGCGCGCGGCACAGTTTGGGAAAGCTCACATCGCCCCAGCCGGTCACCACATGGTCGGCGAGGCGGCAGATCTCCTGTTCACCGGTTTCAAAGCTGACCTCCGGCCCGCCCAGCACGATCCTGATATCGGGCCGCAGCGTTTTGAGCAGGCGCACGACCTGGGTCGTTTCGACCACGTTCCAGATATAGATGCCCAGCCCGATGACCTGGGGGTTGAGCGCCAGCAGGTCTTCGACGATCTGCACCGGGCGCTGCTGGATGACGAATTCGAGCAGCTGCGTTCGGGCGCGCAGCCCCGCGCCGCCGTGCCGGTCCATGTTGGCCAGCAGGTAACGCAAGCCCAGCGAGGCGTGGATGTACTTGGCGTTGAGGGTGGCCAGGACGATGGCGGGGGAAGCGGCGGTTTGAGGGGAAGGCATGGCGGCATTATCAAGTACTGAATCTGGAAGAGCTTCATTCAGGGGAGCCCCATTTTCAACGCCTGAAAATCAGCCAAAGTGCTAACATTGTGCTTATTTTTCAGGAGAAATTCATGCAAGTTTCGATTCGAAAAATGGGCAACTCCCAAGGCATTCTGATTCCCAAGCCGATCTTGAAGCAACTCGGCCTCGTCAATGTGGCCGACTTGCAGGTCAACGGCGGCGTGATCGAGATTCGCCCGCCCCAGCGCAGCCCGCGTGAAGGCTGGGCGCAGGACAGCGAGCGCCTGGCAGCGGCGGGCGACGATGCGCTGGTCTGGCCCGAGCTGGGCAACGAAGGGGATGCGGAGCTGGTGTGGTGAGCCGTCCGGCGGTGGCGACGGGCGAGGTCTGGCTGGCCAATCTCGACCCCACGGTCGGCAGTGAAATTCAAAAGACGCGGCCTTGCGTGGTGGTGTCGCCGCCCGAGATGCACGACCACCTGCGCACCGTGATCGTCGCCCCCATGACCACCGGCTCGCAGCCTGCGGCCTTTCGGATTGGCTTGACGTTTCAGGGCAAATCGGGGCTGGTGCTGCTGGACCAGGTGCGCACGCTGGACAAGGTGCGGCTGGTCAAGCGCTTGGGCGCGGTGCATCCGGCGACGTTGCAAAAACTGCTGACGACGCTGCAGTCGGTGTTTGAGCCGGGTTGAGGCGGCGCGGGATGAGTTTTTTTAAGCCAAATCGGCTTGTAGAGGATGCTGCGTGTACGCAAGCAGCTATTTTATTTATAGCGAATTATGGATTTTCATGGATGGGCCGCCTGAAAACATCCAACCCTCCAGTTCTTTCGATGGCACTGGATTTTTTTGTCTGTCAAAGGCAACGGCTATGTCACCGTTAGTTGTGGATATTCAGCCCACCATAGGGGAAAAAATCATCGCTCCTCCTATGGAGTCGGAGATTTCCACATTTAACGGTGACATAGCCAAGGCAACAGACGGGTCATATGAATTGGAACTTGAACGACTGAAATGCAGCGTAACCCGACCGCCACGAACGGCAGGTTTCGGGAAGTCCAATTCGACGAGGTTGGTGACGCCTTACCCAAGCGCTTGCATCACATTGATTTGTAAATAAAATTGTTGACACGCATCATCCACAAAAGTTGGCATTCCAAACCTCATTTTTGTGTTTCAACAAAACGACCGTTGATGAACACTATTTCAACAATTAGATTTAACTTGGCTCTGTCAACAATAGACCCGTTCCGTTCCATTTTTTATCGATTGTTGACAATTAACTTGAAGTTGAAGCGGTTAATGGGTGAACGAGGCATTCCTTTAGCAGGCTGCTGAAATACCTCCAGACACCTTACGACGTAGAGCTTTCGGCCTCATAAAACAGGCTACAAGCGACTTTTTCGAGGGCCCCAAGGGGTGAGTGACCCTTGATCTGCTCAATTTTTGAGTCAAGAACCAGTATTTCAGCAGCCTGCTAAGAAATCAATAAAAACTTAAACACATTTAGAAATAATTGTAAACGAACTGCTATGGGTCGTAGGTACAAAACTCGACCACTCGACGTAACGCCTGCTCGGGTAAGTCATACTTGAACAGTGCAGGACGCTATGTCGGTTACCTGGCCTGCAGTTCGGCAAATTGGCTGACAGCCAAGGGTATTCAGCGAACATCCTACTCAGCGCCTTGACCGTTTCCTCTTGGTAGAGGTGCGGTTGCTGCAATCGCTGAAATCGTCGCCACATAGCCGATGCTCAAGTTGCAGCGTTCAGTGACTGCATTGGAGCGACCATTTTTGAAACCACTACAGCCGCTGTCAGTCTCTTCCCGCCACAGGCAATGCCTGGCTAAACAGCTGCACGGCCCGGTTTTCGAAATGGATGGGCAAGCCCCTATCATCGGCAGACCATGCCAAATCCCGCCCTGAATCCCCCCGCCCACACCTTCATGGCAACGGCCGCAGACCACGGAATGAGCCGCAGCCGTATCCGAAACGCCACCGGCGATTCCTTCTTCGCCTGGGACGGCGAGGTGCTGGTGGTGAACATCCTGGGCAAGCCGAGCGCCAGCA